>DASXPS010000165.1 GCA_036493475.1 Sporichthyaceae bacterium
CAGCACCGGCAGCGCGGTGCCCGCGTAGGCGAACACCAGCGTGTACACCGTCGAGGCGATGTGGTCGCGGCCGATACGCATACCCGCGGCGAACAATCGGGCCCGCGACTGCGTCGGGTCCGTCTGATACAACTCCCACACCGCGGAGGCCTGGGTCACCGTGACGTCGTTGAGCACACCCAACGAGGCGATCACCAGCCCGCACAGCAGCAGTCCGGACAGTTGGATCTGCCCGGCGAACGCGGACAGGTACTGATCGTCCTCGCTGCCCAACCCGGACAGGTGGAAGCCGGCCACCGCCACCCAGCCGAGCAAGGCGGTGGTGGCCAGGCCGAGCAGCGTGCCCAGCAGCGCGGTGGTGGTGCGTACCGAGACGCCGTGCGCCACGTAGAGCACCACGAACAGAATTGCCGCGCCGCCGACCACGCCCACGGCCAACGCGGAGCGCCCGTCAAGTAAGGCGGGCAGCATGAACTTGGTGAGGACCAGGGCGGCGACGCCGAGGCCGGCCAGTGCGGCCAGCCCGCGCAGTCGGGCTACCGCGACCACCAGCACCGCGAACAGCACCCCGAGGGCGACCATCGGGGTGCTGCGGGCGAAGTCGGCGAACGCGTAGCTGTCCGCAGGTGCGACATCCGCACCCTGGTCGACCTTCGACACCAGCAGGTCGTCACCGGGGTGCACACCGGCGCGGTAGATCTCCGGTTGCACCAGCACGGTGGCCTGCCGGCCGGCGTCGGCGCCGTGCCGAATACGCACCACCACCTTGCCGCAGCGCACCTGCGTGGGCTTCCCGTCCGGGCCGATGGTGCTGCCGGTGCTCTCGCAGTCGTACGGCGTCACGCTGAGCGCGGTGGCGTGCACCAGGTGGGCAGGTTGCTCGTCGGGGGACAGCGGCAGCGCGGCCCGCGGACCGTGCGGCCACAGCACGATCATCGCGACCACGGTGACGGCCGCCAGCCCGCCGACCAGTGCGGTCAGCCAGATGACCAGACGGCGATCCGCCGGACTCGCGGATCGCCGGTGTTCGTGGCCATGACCGTGTCCGGATCCGTGGTCGTGCCGCCTGGCGCTCACAGCTCCGAAATGATAATCGTTGTCAAACAGGTCACGGCCACCGGCACGGCCGCGGCGGAAGGAGAAATCGGTGAACTCTCGGTGGTGGTGCACCAGACGCGTCGGGTTGTGGTCGGTGATCGGTGCTCTTCTACTGGCCGGTTTCGGTGCCGGCCCCGCGCGGGCCGGCGCGACCACTCCGTCGACGCCGGTGACCGACCCGGCCGGTCAGCCGGGGATTCCTGTGCTGTCCGAGCACACGACGTACTCCCTCTCCCCGCAATTGGCCGCAATGCTCGGCACCGATCGATTGACCCCGGAGGGGGTGGCCAGGCTGCGCGCCGCAGCGCGGCCCGAACTGGCGGGGGAGAAGACCCCACCGATCGGCACCACGCTGCTGTGGCCGGCGCTGGACATCGTCAAGGGCATCCCGCCGGGCATCTACCTGAAGCCGTACACACTGCGTGGCATCGGGGACAAGATTGAGGTCTGGGTGGCGTCGGGCTGCGACCTGACGTCCTGCGGCACCGCGTTCCCCGCCGGTGACTGTCGCGACCGGGACGTGCCGGGCTCCACCACGATCACCGACGATCAGGTGCAGTACCTGATCCACACCTTCGACGGGACCATCTACCCGAAGGAGACCAAGGCCTTCTCCACCCCGCCGGACCACAACGGCAGCTCCACCATCCCCGGACTGGTCCCGCTGGGTCTGGACTTCTCCGGCAACGGCGAGCACACGGTCACGCTGGTGGACAACGTCCGCGACGAGAACTTCTACGACTTCCCGAAGAACCAGACCTACATCGCGGGCTTCTTCGCCCCGGTGTTCAACCAGCTCACCGACCGCAACGTGATGACCATCGACGCCTTCGACTGGGTGCACCGCACCGGCGCACACCCCAAGGACGAGCCGAACGACGACCCGTGCAAGTCCCGACCCGCACACCCGTTCACCTATGAAGGGGTCTTCGGGCATGAGTGGCAACACCTGCTGGAGCACTATCAGGACCCGAACGAGTTCACCTGGGTGAACGAGGGGCTGTCCATGTTCGCCGAGGCACTCGATCACTTCGCCGACGTGCGGCCGCGGGTCAACGAAGTCAACGGTCAATCTCAGATGCTGTGCTTCCAGGGGTGGGGCACTGTCAAGGGCAAGTCCAACCACAACCCACGTCCGTGCGGTGGACCGCAGAACTCATTGACCGTCTGGGGTGATGAGAACTCCGTCGACCCGGATTCGATCCTCGCCGACTACGGCAACGCGTGGTCGTTCATGCTCTACCTCTACGACCACTACGGGTTGGCCTTCATGTCGGCCCTGCACCGCGACGCCGCCCACCAGGGTCTGGCCAGTGTCCAGTTCCTGCTGAACACCTACGCCCCCGGCACCAAGGTCGCTGACCTGCTGCACGACTTCCAACTGGGCAACCTGCTCGGGGGATTCCTCGACCACCGGGGAAAGAAGATCGCCACCGTGTCCGGCATCGCCCGGGACAAGCTGCTGAGCACGGACCTGGACGCGACGCTGAATCTGGACGACGACACCTGCTACGCGTTGCCCGGCGCGTCGCCCAACGGTGCGGACTACGTGCGGCTGCGCGGCGCCAACGCCGGGGAATATCTGACGGGTGCCCAGCTACGGTCACTGCAGTTCACCGGCGACGCCAAGACGATCGCGGCCTCCTCTGCTGCCTCAGACCAACCGTTGAACCTCGGCGGGGATGACGCCGGGGGCCCGGCCGCGGTGGAAGGTTGGTACATCAGCCTGGTCGGGATTGACGTCAAGGACCACCGGGCGTTGGTGCTCTCCCACCCCGGCTTCTCGTGGACCCCCTCGGCCAGACAGCTCAAGCGCTTCGCGGCCTACTCCGAGGTGGTCGCGGTGGTCGCGCACGATGCCACCGCGGACGCGACCGACGACACCGGCGGTGGCGAGCAATCCGCGGACTACCAGCTGACGGCCGACGGCACGGCCCAGCCGGGCGGCTGATCCCTCGCAGGTGGGCGGTACCGTCGCGACAAGCCACGATTGTGTTTCCGCCCGGCCGGGTAGCAGGGCTGACAATCGTTTCCCACCAACGAGGTACCCGAATGACAGTTCTGGCAACCGGCCAGTTCACCGACGCCAATCGCTGGGTCCGCGGCGACGGGCTGCAGATCGTCATGGTCGTGCTCGGGGTGATCCTGCTGTCGCGCGCGGTCGGCGCGTTCGGCCGGTTGATCACCGGACGCATCGACTCCGGCACCGAACAGCAGCAGGCCGATTCCGTCAGCAAGTCCGAAGATCTGCGGCACCGCCACTCGGTGGCCCAGGTGCTCACCTGGCTGGCCAATGTGCTGCTGATGAGCATCGGCGCGGTGCGGGTGGTGAACCTGCTCGGCTTCTCCATCACCGGACTGGTCGCCCCGGCCGCGGTGCTCGGCGTCGCGCTGGGCTTCGGTGCCCAGCGCATCGTGCAGGACCTGCTGGCCGGCTTCTTCATCATCACCGAGCGGCAGTACGGGTTCGGCGACGTGATCCGCATCGCGGCGCTCGGCGACGCCAAGGGCGTGGAGGGCACCGTAGAGGAAATCTCGCTGCGCATCACCCGGATGCGCTCGGTCGACGGTGAAGTGATCATCGTGCCGAACGGACAGATCGTGCAGGTCACGAACCTGTCCCGGGACTGGGCGCGGGCCGTGGTGGACATCCCGCTGTTGCCGTCCACGGACATCGCCGAGGCCAACCGGATCCTCCAGGAGGTGACCGCGGCCGCCTGGGAGGACGAACGGCTGCGCACGCTGATGTACGACAAGCCCACGGTCATCGGTGTGGAACGCATCGACGTGCGGCAGGTGACTGTGCGGATCGTCGCGCGCACCGTGCCGGACAAGCATTGGGAGGTGCAACGCGCCCTGCGCGCTCGGGTGATCACCGCGTTCCGCAAGCACGGCATCATGCTGCCCTCGGAGGCCATCCTGCTGCCCAACCCGGTGGCGGCCCCATGAACGAGCGCAGCGAGCGAATCATGGGCACGGCATGAAGCGGTTGCCCAGCACCCTGGCCGGCGGGCGAATTCGCACATCGACGGTACTGCTCCTGATCGCCTTTCTCGGCGTGCTGACGCTGTGGGTGTCGGTGCGCCCCACCACCGAGGAACAGGTTGAACAGGTGGCGGTCCGACACAAGACCACGCACCGCACGGTGACCCGAACGATTCGACCCACGCCGACCCCGACGCCCAGCGCGGTATCCACCGCTCCGCCGGCCAAGGGCGGGCCGGCAGAGGTCCCCGCGCCACTGCCGGTCGCACCGGCGCCCACCACCACGCCGGGGCAGACGGGCCCGCCCGCCGGGTCGATCTCCCACGTGTTGGCGCCCGGCCATTCCGCGCCGGCGGCAACGCCGCCGCCGGACGGCTCAACTCCGGCCCCTCCGCCGCCGGCGCCGAACGCCCAGCCCGCGCCCTGAACTACAGCACGAGGTCGAATAGCCGGCCCAGCGCGGCGCGCCCACCTTCCTCCACGGCCTGCCGGTCGGCCTCCCGGATCTGCACGCCCGCCGGCAGGTGCGGCGCCCAGGCCGTAGCCAATGCCGCGTCCAACTCGACGTGGAACTGCAGGCCCCAGGCCCGCTCGCCGACCCGGAACGCCTGGTGCGGGTAGTGCGCGGAGCGAGCCAACAGCCGCGCGCCGGCCGGTAGGTCGAACGTGTCGTGGTGCCAGTGCATGACCGGCAGCATCGCGCCCGCGGGCCCCAGCACCGGGTCGTCGGCGAGCACCTCGACCTCGCCCAACCCCACCTCGTACACCGGCCCCCGATATACCCGCGCACCCAGCGCGGCGGCCAGCAATTGCGCACCCAGACACACCCCGAGCACCGGAATGCCGCAGGCCACCGCGGCGGCGATCAGCGCCCGCTCGGCCGGCAGGTTCGGGTGGTCGGTGTCGTCGTTCGCGCCCATCGGGCCGCCCATCACGACCAGGCCGTCAAGCTCCTCGGCGGCGGGCAGCGGATCGCCGTTCGGAATCACCCGCACGTCCACGGTGATGCCACGTTCCGTGGCCAGGCTGCTGATCAGCGCGCCGGGTTCGTGTCTCACGTGCTGGATGAAGGCCCAGGTGGGGGTCATGCTGCCGGACCCGATGTGCCGGATTCCGGCGGCCACACAAGCGTCGGCATGGCCGCATCCTGCCGGCCGGTCGTCGCGGTTACCGTTGCGGGCGTGACGATGTCGGGCGCCGGGACCGCAATGTGACGCAGCGTCGGGTAATCGTCGCGCTGCTGGCGCTGACCGCAGCCACGGTGCTGGCCGACTCGGCGGTGGTCACGCTGGCGCTGCCGCAGATACTCCGCGAACTCGGCGGCAGCGTGGCCGGGGTGGCCTGGGTGTTGATCGCGTTCAACTTGGTCCTGGCGGTTGTAGCGGTGCCGGCCGCATGGCTGCTCGCGCGACGTGCGCCCGGGCCGGGCACGGTGCTGGGCATTGCGGTGTTCGCGGGTGCCTCGGTCGCGTGCGCGTCGGCTTCCGGGTTGGGCGTGCTGATCGCGGCGCGGTGTGCGCAGGCCGGTGGCGGAGCGGTGGCGTTGGTGGGCTGCCTGGAGTTGCTGGTGGCGGTCACCGACGAACGTCGCGGGGTGCGGCTGTGGACCGTGTCCGGCGTGGTCGGCACCGCAGCCGGTCCGATGCTCGGCGGGCTGCTCACCGAGGCGTTCTCCTGGCAGTCCATCTTCATCGTGCAGGTGCCCCTGACTCTCGTCGCCATCCCCGCGGCCCTCATGGCAGGACGCACCCAACCGCACGCCGAGTGTGTTGGCTTCGCCCCACGCTCGACCGGGTTGCGGCCGGCGATCGCGCCCAATGTGGCGTTGGCGTTGCTGTCCGCGGCGTTGACCGCGGCGCTGTTCCTGCTCGTGCTGTTGTTGGTGGAGGGCTGGCGTACCGAACCGGCGACCGCCGCGGTGACCGTTTCGGTGATCCCGGTGGCGGCCTTCCTCGCGCCGTGGATCGCCCGGGCGGCCGGGGCCGGACCGCAGTCGGAGAACATCGCGGGTTGCCTGTTGGTGGCCGGTGGGCTGTGCGGGCTGGCGTTACTGGCCGGCACCGATGCGGTCGCGACGCTGGCCCCGCAGGCCTTGATCGGCCTGGGCCTGGGGTTGACGGTGGATTCTCTCACCGGGCAGGCGCTGCACGAACGGTTACCCCGAGCCCACCACGGCGCAGGCACCATCACCGCGCGGCACGCCGGGGTGGTGCTCGGCCTGGCCTTGCTCACCCCGATCATCACCGTCGATCTGAGGGATGCTCAGCTGCCGGCGCAGGAGGCGATGACCGCGGCCGTGTTGGATGCCCCGTTGCCCGGCACCACAAAGATCGCACTGGCCCAACAACTCGGGGACCGGCTGCTCGCCGAGCGCGGGCGAGTGCCCGACCTGCACCCGGCCTTCGCGGCGCTGCATTCGCCGGCGGACCAGCAACCTGCCGCAGCGGCACTGGAAACGAAACTCGACGAGCAACTCGACCGGGCCGCGCTACGTGCCTTCCGGCATTCCTTCCTGGCCGCCGCGGGGTTGGCCGCGCTGGCCCTGGTGCCGTTGTTGGCCACCCGCAGGAGGGCGGCATGACTGTCCCGCCGTTCGTGTTGCCGATGGGGGCTGCGGTGCTGGTCGCGGTGGTGCTCGGCGGTCAGGTCGCGGCCGGTGGATGGGACCTCGGTCCGGACCGCGCCGTCAACCCGTGCCGGGTGCGCGCCGTCGCCGCGGTGTCGCCCGGCCTGGAGGGCCTCGGGGAGGCCCTGGTGTTGCTCGGGTTGGACGGCGCCGCCTGTCGACTGCACATCACCCGGGAGACGCTGGTGCTGGGTCTGGCCCAGCCGGGTGCCCGCACCGACGCGGAGGTGAACGCGGTGCGCGGCGGCCTGCGGGACGCGGTGGACCGGATGGATGTCGAGGGCAAGCTGCCGCCCGCCTCGTCGTTGCTGGACGAGGTACTGGACAGCTCCGGCCTACCGACGCTGGCCAGAACCGCGGTCCGCGCTCTGCCGGACAGCCTGATCAACAACCGGTTGCCCACTGCGGACGTTTTGCGACGCGCGGTGGCCGACCTCGACGTGCGCGCGCTGCTGACCCGGGTCAGCGATCCGACCGAGGTGCAGTCCCTGGTGGTGGCCGCGGTGCGCAAGGCGGTCAAGGAGCAGTTGCTCGCCGGCCTCCCGCACCCGTTCGGCTGACGCGGCGGTTGGCGATCATGCGCCGGTCGTGAAGTGCAGGCGTGGGCCGCACAGCGGTGTGTCGGCCCACGCCTGCTTGTTCGATGGCGTGCGACTAGCGCTTCGCCTGGGGGTCGTTCGCCGCAACCATGTCCGTGCAGACCGGGCTGTGCGTCACGGCCTTCCACCCCGAGTCGTCGTCACTCGACACTGCCGAGAACAGGCAGTACGGCACCCGCGGGTTCTGGTCCTTGCCGAAGGTCCGGGGACCGGTCAGGCCGCCGAGTTCGGTGAACTTCTGGCCCTTGAACTGCCACAGTGTGTCGAGCAGTTGTTGGGTGGTCGGCTTGTCGGGGGACAGTCCGGCGGAGGCGGCGACGAGCATGGCGCCCGCTGTCCAGCCGAGGCTGGCCGCACCGCCGGTCGTGAAGCCGGGGTCGAATTTCGCAACCTGTGCCTGGTAGTACTTCTCGGCCGGTGTCGAGTCCGCCATCCAGCCGAAGACGTTAAGCGGGATGTACGTGTTGCCGAGCCACTTGCTACCGAGGAACTGCTTTTCATTGCCGACGCCGAGCGGATGCCCCAGCACCTTCGGGAAGAACCCGACTTGCTCGCAGGACCGGCCGATCCGCTTCATCGACGCGGCGTCCATGTTGAGGGCGACCGCCTCCACGCCGGCGTTCTTCATCTGCAGGCACTGTTGAACGAACGAGGGCGCGGTCAGCGAGACCTGGGCGTCGACCTTGTCAACGAGCCCCATCTTGGGCGCGAGGTCCTTGAACGCGTTGTAGGTGTCCGTGCAGGAGCGGGGCACCTCGATGCAGTAGAACAGGCCGACGTTCTTGACGTGGAAGTAGTTCTTGGCTCCGTACAGGAACCCGTAGGCCAGTGATTGCTGGGGGGCGCCCTGCGGGAACATCAACGGGTTGGTGAACCAGGTGCTGTTGGTGATGTCCGAGCCTATGATCGGGATGCCGGTGCGCCGGATGATCGGGGCCACCGCGTCGATGGTGAGGACCTCGATGTTGCCGACGAAGGCCAGGATCTTTTTATCCTGGATCATGTTCTGGACCTTCGTGGCCGCCGTCGACGGATCGCCCTGGTCGTCATCGAAGTACATGTGAATCTTGTGTCCGTTGAGCCCGCCGCACGCGTTGGTCGCGGCGACGAAGACGTTGAGCGCGTTGACCACGGGTCCGAAAAGCTCACCGAGTACGCCGGAGAGCGTGCTCACGTTCCCGATCGGAACCTCGGAAAGAGTCGCCGGCTTGCAAGGTGCGTTACCGCCGAAGATCCGGTTGCCGGAGACCAGATTCTGCACAGCGGCTGCTGAGGACGAGGTGGTTTGCCCGGTGCCGACGGCAGCCGGGGCCACCCCGGCGGCCGGCTTGCCGGCGTCGGCCGGCTTGGCGGCCTTACCGGTCGTTCCGGGGGCCTTGTTGTTCTTCTCCGGCGCCGCCGCAACCCCGCCGGCTGCCGCCGCGGCCTTGCCGGCGGTAGCAGCCGTGGCATTCGTCGGGTCTGCTGCCGTACCCGCCGCGGGTGCGGCTGGCGCGGCGGCAGCGTCGGGTGATCCGGCGGCTGTGCCCTGATCTGTTTGCGCGACCGGGGCGCCGGCGCTGGTTGCAGTGTCGGTGACGGGTTTGCCGCAGCCCGCGACGAGCGTGAGCGCGGCCACACCGGCGACCACAGTGGTCGTCAGCCTCCGCCAGGTGGGCGTGGTCATGTGGACTCCTTCATGCAGGGACGGCCGCACGGACGGGACGCCGTCGGCACCGGTTCGACGTTCATGAGTTGTCAGGCTCCTCTGCGCGCGACGGCGAAACGACCGAACAGGAGGTGGCCACCGAGCACACCCGCGCCCGCCAGAAGCAACATGGCGTAGAGCCAACCGCTGTTGTTCCCCCGCTGGGCCGCCGCCGAAACGAAGCCGAGCGTCCTCGGTAGCGCCTGTTCGGCCGTGGTGTTCACGATTCCGTCGGTAGCGGGGGCCACCGTTCCGCTCTCGGTGATGGCCGAGACAGTGGTGGGAACATTCGCTGCCTGCGAGGCAAGGCTCGGCGGGAGCGCTGCGGCGTCGAGCCCGGTTGGGATCGCGTCGGCGCCGGTGTGCGTGGTCGAGGCCCTGGCGCTGTGATCCACACCGGCGGAGGTGGTGCCCCGGGAGGACCCGTAGCCCAGCGCGGCCACGACCGCGCCCACCTGCGCGCGGCCCAGGATGTATTTGTACGTGTAGTTGCCGGCGCCGCTCGGGCTGGCCTGAGTAGTAGTCACTTCCAGGCCACCGATGGAGTACGTGGTTCGGCCGCTGGGGTCTTTGGCCGTGGTGACCGGCGCGAGACCGATCTGGATGTGCGCGTTCTGCAGCGCGGTGTTGGCCTGACTGAGCGCGTCCTGGCCGGACACGTCCTGGCCCAGGTAGTGGAAGCCGCTCTGATCGAAGCCGAACTGTTGCCCGTTGACCGCGAACCGACCGAAGGTCTTGCTGTTGATCGTCGCGGGCTGGCCGACTGCTTGCGTGATGGAGGCCACCGCGGTGGAGTTGGCGACCTCGAGCGGACCTTGAACGAAACCGGCGGAACTGCCGGACGCCACGGCGGACACCGAGTCGCCCTTGCTCTCGGTGGTCGCGTCCGCGGTCTGTTGCTGGTTCGGCGCCGGGATGCTGCCGGGCGCACCGTATGAGGCGGACGAGATGGCGCCGGTGTCGGCGCTGGTGGATTTCACCCGGCCGTAGCCGAAGTCCTGCTCGGCCTGCGGGGTGCCCTTGGATGAGCTGGACACGTAGCCCGGCAGCTGGGAGATCGGCAGCTGCACCTGGCCCAGGCCGAACTGATTCGGCACGCCGTTCACGGTGCCCGGCGCGTTCTGCGTGGTACTTCCGTAATACGGCATGCCCGCAAAACCCTCGCTCCCACCGGCGTTGGAGGTCTTGGCCGAGGCGGTCAGCGAGCCTGCGTCGTTGTTCGGCGAGACGGGAATCTCGTCGCCGTCAACCTCGAAATACCAGGCATCACCGCGGGCCTCCAGGCTGTACCGCGTGTCATCGGCGGCCGCCGAACCCGGCAGGCCGAAGACGGCTGCAGCAGTACCAACGGCAGCCAAGGCGGTGAAAGAGGCTGCCCATCGTGGCGCCTTCATGACGCCAACGACCCGAGGTAGCTGTTCAAAATGGTCTCCTCACTGATTTCCTTGGGGTCGCCCGCGAAGGTGATGCGTCCGCGATCGAGGATGTAGACGTAGTCGGCCATCTTCAGGGCCTTCGCGACGTACTGTTCGACGAGCAACTGCGCGATGCCTTGATTTGCGAGTTCGGTCAGATGGTGAAAGATCTCTTCCACGATCTTCGGCGCCAGCCCCATCGACACTTCGTCGAGCAGCACGACGCGCGGATCGCCGACGTATGCGTGCGACAGCGCGAGCATCTGTTGTTCGCCACCGCTCATGGTCCGGGCGATCTGGCGGGCCCGTTGCCCCAATTTCGGGAACGTCGCCGTCGCCGTCCGGAAGCCCTTCTTGAACTCGCCGGGCCGGCACTGCAACAAGAGGTTGTCCGCCACGTTCAGCGACGGGAATATCCCCCGGCCCTCGGGGACGTGGACGATCCCCTTCCTGGCCATCTTGTACGGCGGATAGCCGGTCACGTCCTGACCATCAATCAGAATCTGACCGGAGTAGGGTTTCAACAGGCCGGACGCCACCCGCAACAGCGTCGTCTTGCCGGCGCCGTTCGGTCCCAACAGCGCCACGGTGGCGTTGTCCGGCACTATCAGCGAGACGTCACGCAGAACGGACCCGGTGGAGTAGCCGGCGCTGATGTTCCGCAACTCAAGCAACGGAGACCTCCCCAAGGTAGGCGGCCTTGACCAGGTCACTACTCAGGGCGTCTTTCGTGGCGCCTTGATAGATGATCTTGCCGAAGTCCAGCACGTAGATCTGCCGGCAGATCTCCGAGACGAGCGCCATGTCGTGCTCGACAATCAGAATTCCGCAGCCGGTCTGCGAAACCCAGTCCGTCAGGACCTTGCCGAAGGCGTGAGTTTCGGCAACGTCCAGGCCGGACGACGGCTCGTCGAGCAGCAGAAACTTGAAGGGTGTGGCGATGACGCGGGCCAATTCGATCAGCCGTCGCTGACCGGTCGAGAGGTTGCCTACCACCTCGTTCGCCAGCCCGGCGATACCGCACCGATGCATGGCCTCGTCGGCCCGGCGGTTGACCTCTCTGGTCTCCTTGCGGGTGGAGTACACCAGACCGAGCGGTCGAAAGCTGCTGTAGTAGGCCGACGGACCACAACGCACGTTGTCGGCCACGGTCATGCTCTCGAACAACTCCATGCGCTGGAATGTCCGACCGAGCCCGTGATGCGCGCGGTTCGAGGCCCGGTGGCCGTGCAGGTCGTGGTCGCCCAGTCGTACGGTCCCTGACTGCGGGCGGTTGCGCCCGGTGCAGGCGTTGAAGAACGTCGTCTTGCCCGCACCGTTCGGACCGATCAGACCGGTGATCTCACCGGCCTTGGCATACAAGGTCGCGTCGTCGACCGCCACCACGCCGCCGAATCGGACGGTGACGTTGCGGGCGTCGAGGTCGATACTCATGACCGCGCGCCTCCCGCCCCGGTCAGCGCGGGCTCCCGGTGGTCCGGACGAACCACGGGGCGAAGCGCCGTGGCGTCGAGTCGGTCCTGCAGTCGACTGCCCGCGTCCGGGTCTTCTCGCTCCCGAGCTCGGCTGCCCAACAGCCCGTCTAGCTTCAGCGCCGGCCAGATCGCCACCAGGATCGCGAGCGCCCCGAACATGACGCCGCGGTACTTGATCATGGTCGGGTCGTCGAACGGCGGGTAGATCTTCACCACCTGGAAGGCGAACGCGGCCAACAACGGCGACAGGATGGAACGGCGGCCACAGAACCCGAGCACCGCGACCAGGATCAGCGAGCTTGTGTAGTCGAACGTCCCGCCCGGCACGCCACTCGCCGATTGGGTCACGCCCGCGAGCACACCGCCGCCAACGCCGGCCATGAACGCCGACAGACAGAACACGGCGATGCGCATGGCTTGTGTGTTCGCGCCGTGGGCCTCCAGCGCAGCCGGTGAATCGGCCATGGCGCGCAACAGCACGCCCAACCGGAGCCGGCGCACCAACAACACGATCGCTGCCATCAGCGCGAGCACGGTCAGGGCGAGGTAGTAGTAACTCTTCTCATTGTTGAAGTCGATGCCGAACAGGCCGGTCGTCTTGCCCTGCACCGGTTCCGCAGTCCCGGCGCCAGGGATGTAGAACTCCGTGCCCGGCCGGGGATGCTGGACGAGCGCGCTGGAGCTGAACATGACCGGCGCCAGGTAGAACGCCTGCTGCAGGAGGATGCCGAACCCGAATGTCGCGACCGCGACGTAGATGCCGGCCAACCGGATGGCGGGAATGGCGACGATCGCACCGAACGGCACCGCCATCACGCCGCCCAACAAAATGGCGATCGGCCAGGAGACCGTCTTGCCACCGATGCCGGGCAGCCAGTGGAAGAACCCGAGCGTCATCAGCTTGCCCGAGACCGTGGCCCCGATGGCCGCGAAACCCATGTGGGCCAGGGAAATAAGCCCGGAGGAGTACAGGAGCATGCCGAGCGACAAGAAGATGATCGCGTAGGCGAGGAAGGCGCTGTAGGTCGTGACATCGCTGCCGTGGACGATCTGTGGGATTGCGATCAGCAGTAGGACAAGTGCGCCGAGACCACCGGTGGTGACGGGCCGGGAGAACGACGTCGGTGGCTTGAACCGCCGGGCGTTGCGCACCCCGCGCTCGGTGAGCATGCGAGCGGGGACGAACAAGAACACCAACAGCAGCACCAGGAACGGGATGTTCCGGGGCAGGCTCTGCAGGAACAGCGAGTGGGTCTTCTGTGCCTGCGAGGGGAAGTAGTTGACCATGATGCCGATGGCGAACGCGCCGGCGACGGTCAGTGGCAAGTTCTCGAACAGGCCGATAGCGGCCGCCCCATAGGCCGCGATCACGATCAGCACGAGGACGTTGACCGAGACCCCGAGGTTCGGCGCCAACAGCATGCCGGAGATTGAGGCGAAGCAGGCCCCGAGCACCCAGGACAACCGTCGCACCACGGTTGGGTTGGACCTCTGCAGCCCGAGGAGATTGGGGTCGTCGACGACGGCGGTCATCGCCTTGCCCATCCGAGTGCGGCCGAAGTAGAGGAACAACAGGATCGATGCGCCGATGCAGAATCCGGTGACCATCATGTCGCCGTAGGAGACGGTTACGTCGCCGACCGTGGGACCGTTGGTGGGCAGGAAGTCGCCGCTCTTCTTGTCTGCGGACCCGAAGATCGCCGTCATCAACGACTGCAGTAGCACCAACAGACCAACCGTGGCCACCACGGTCGTCACGGTGGGCGCCGCGGCCAGCAATGTCGCCAACCGCTCCAGGAGCAGGCCGCCCACAACGCCGACCAGCAACAGGCTGAGCAGGAAGGCCACCGGCCAGGGCCAGTGCTGGTTGACGTAGCCCTCGTAGAAGAGGTAGGCGGCGGTGGCCGCGAGCGCCCCGTGCGCGAAGTTGAACACGCCGGAGGTCTTGTAGGTAAGGACCAGACCCAGCGCCGCCAGGGCGTACACCGAGCCGTCGGAGATGCCGGGGATCAAGTAGTTGAAGAACTGGTTCATGGTGTGCACACTCCGCAGGGCCGCCGCCCGGCACGCTGATGGGCAGCCAGGTTGCCGGCGGGCCAGTTGCGGTCCGCGGCCATCGGGCAGTCGGAGCGGTGGAAGTGAGTGAGACCCTCGCCGCCCACCAGGGTGGCGGAACTCGCCGGTCCAATAAGGACCTGCACCCGATTCGGCTCGGCAGCCGCGGCGCCCAACACCGCAACCCTACGGGCCGTGACGGATCGGCGGCCGGCCAGCAGCAGTAGTGCGCCCGCGGCGTTCGCCAGGACGGCACCGGCGATGGCGGCGTTGATGCCGGGCACCTGATCGTCGTAGACCGTCTTGTCCGCGACGACGCCGATGCCGATCAGGTAAACCACGGCGCCGAGGGCGGCCAGAGCCCCGTAGCCGACGTAGATCTGCGGCTGCCACGGAGAGAGCGACACCGAAGTGGGCGAGGCAATATTCCGGCGGGAGGAACGGCCTCGCTGCTGGCTACGCGTGCTCACGGGAGTACGCCACAGGAGCCAGTCCGTTGCTGTCGGCCGGAGCTTGGTGCGGCTTGACGCTCTGGTGTGCGCCTGATTGCGCAACTCGCACGTCGGCACCGGCGGACGGCTCGTTCGGTCGGGCCACAACGCCGACACTCAACGTCCGCTCGATCCGGTCCAGTTTGCGCCATTCGTCGCGCAGGTCCGCCGAGATCCACAACGTGGCACCGAGGCCGAGCAGGAAAATGCCGCCGATTCCGCCCGTCGTGATGTACCGGGTCTGTTCGGCGAGAAGTACCGAGTTGTTGACGCCCAGACAACCGCCGATCAGGAACGCCACGCCCGCGATAGTCAGGCAGATGGCGACGACGCGATCCCACTGAGCCTTGAGGGCTCTCAAGTTCATGACCACTCCGGGATTAGCAGGCCAAGTGACGAACGAACGCCCGTTAGGTGGAGTTTTGCCGACGAATCCGCCCGTGTCAACACAAGTCGGGCACCCAGAGCGCCGCCGACGCCACGGAGTTGCGCCCATAACAATCGTTCGTTAGCTTAATGGTAGCGCCGCTGGCACTCCCGACCCGAGGTGACCGATGTCCGTGCTGGAACTGTTTCGGCTCGACGGCAAGGTGGCCGTCGTAACCGGCGCATCGGCAGGCTTGGGCGTCGCGATCGCCCGGGCCCTGGCCGAGGCAGGCGCGGACGTCGGCCTGGGCGCCAGGCGCATGGACGGCCTGGAGACCACCGCGGACCTGGTGCGGGCGGCCGGCCGGAACGCGCATTGCGTCGTCGCCGACATCGCCGAGCCCGGCGACTGCCAACGTCTGGTCGCCGAAACGGTCGAGCGGTTCGGGCGGGTCGACGTGCTGGTGAACAACGCCGGTGTGGGCCGTGCCATCCCCGCCTCGCGGGAGACACCGGACAGCTTCGATGAGGTCATGCGGATCAATGTCCGCGGCAGCTTCTTGATGGCGCAGGCGGCCGCCGCCGCGATGGCGGACGGCGGCTCGATCATAAATATCTCCAGCATCATGGCGTTCTGGTCGGTTGGGATGCCGCAGGCCTCCTACATGGCCAGCAAGGCGGCCTTACTGGGGATGACGCGCGATCTGGCCCAGCAGTGGGGTGGCCGTAAGCGCATCCGCGTCAACGCGATCGCGCCGGGCATCTTCCGGACCGAGATGACCGGGCACTTCTTCGACGAACTCATGACAGCGCAGGGTCCGCGGATCCCGCTGGGCCGGGCCGGTGACCCGGCGGAACTGGCCGCCGCGGTGCTGTTCCTGGCGAGCGACGCCGCGTCCTACATCACCGGTGAGACCTTGGTCGTCGACGGTGGCCGAACCGTTCTCTAGCAAGGGAGTTATTCATGGCAACGGCATTGCTGGTCGTGCTGACGAGCCCCGTCGAGGGCCGCGAGGACGAGTACAACGACTGGTACACGAACGACCACCTTTCCGACGTCCTGAAGGCGGCGGGCTTCACCGCCGCGCAACGCTTCCGGTTCACCCCCTCCAAACTCTCCCGCCACCCCGTGGCGCCCTACCTCGCCATCTATGAGGTGGACGCCGCCGATCGCGAACAGGCGGAGAAGCTGCTCCTGGAAACTGCCATGACCCCGGCCATGCCGATCAGTGACGCCCTCGGGCCGCGCCCGATCACCTGGTGGTTCGAGAGCCTCTGCGACCGGGTCGAGGCCGTCGCGGATTCTTCCTGAAGGTCGGGTCAATCATGGGCCTTCCGGGTTGGCGCGAGGTGTTCGACAAGGTCGAGCGGGCGATCGGGGCTCCGCTCGAGGACGCGGTGGCATCACCGCGCTACGGGACGGCGGTGTCCTTCTGGGTGAAGGGGCCGGCTGCGGTCCAGCGAGCGGTGCGCCGGCAGATCGACAACAAGCTGGCCGCTGTCCTCCATCTGTTGAACGTACCGGCCCACACCGACGTGCAACGGCTGAGCAAGCAGCTGACCGTGTTGGCCTCCGAGGTGCGTGCCCTCTCGCTCCCCGCCGACCGGATCTCGACCTACGTCGAGCAGCGGCAGGCCGAACTCGACGCGCCGAAGAAGCGGGCGATCGGATCGGTCGATGGCGCCTAGGCTCCCGACGCCCAAGCTCGGACTGCCGTCGGTCTTCGACGACGTCCGCAAGGACCTCGAGCGCAACGCGCTCCGCGTGCGCAACGGGATCAAGTGGGTGGCGGGCGCGGAGTTCGCGCCGCCCGCTCCCACGCCCAGCGACTTGATCTGGTCGGACGGACCGGTCCACGTTCGCCGCTATCGGCGGGGGACGCCGGCCCGGTGGGCGCCACCGTTGGTGACCTTCGTGGGTCTGGTCGGGCGCTCGTATGTCTTCGACCTGTGGAAGGGCAACAGCGTCGTCCAACTCCAGATGGACCACGGCTTCGACGCCTTCGTTTTGGACTGGGGCGTACCCGGCGAGCTGGACTCCGGCAACACGCTGGAGACCTACCTGCAGGGCTACCTGCCCCGGGCGATCCGCGCGGTGCTCGCCGAAACCGGCGCCGACGAGGTGAACCTGATGACCTACTGCATGGGCGGCGCCATGGCGCTGCACGCGTTGGCGGCGCAGCCGTCGCTGCCCGTCCGCTCGTTGGTCACGATGGCGACGCCGGTCAACTTCGCGAACCTCGGGCCGCTGATCGACGCGCTCCGCAGCGGCGACATCAACCCGGACGATGTGCTCGACTCGACCGGCAATCTGCCGGGCTCGGTGGTCCGGGAGAGCTTCAAGTCCCGCAAACCGACCGGGGATCTGGTCAACTACGCCAACCTGTTGCAGAACCTCTGGAACGACGAGTATCTGGAGGGTCACCAGGCGATCGGGCGGTGGCTGCACGACCACATCCCGCTGCCTGGCGCGCTGTTCAAGCAGGTCGTGCCGATGTGGCTGCAGGCCAACGGTTTCGTCGCCGACTCGCTGCGCCTGGGCGGGCGACCGGCTCCGTTGTCGAACATCACGGCGCCGGTTCTCGGTGTGGTGGCGACCCGCGACGACATCGCCACCGAGCCCTCCACCTCGGCGATCACCGACATCCTGCCCGCGGCCGCCGTCGAGCTGATGCGGGTCGACGCCGGTCACGCCAGCCTGTTCAGCGGACGGCGGGCGGCCAAGACCGTGCTGCCCGGCGTCTTCGACTGGATCAGTTCTCACTGCGAGGAGATTGCGTCCCATGCCGCTTCGTGACGTGACCGGCGACGACACTGTCGCCGTGGGTGCATTTTTCGCCGCCCTGACCGACGGGGACCGGACCTTCTTCTGGGACGACATCACCGACCCCGCGGTGGCCGCCCGGTGGGTGGGAGATCCTCGCCGCAACCCGATGTGCGCCGTCGACGACGACGGCATCGCCGCGTTCGCGGCCCTCGTGCCCATGACGAACTGGAGCGACCACGTCGCCGAACTGGTGCTCGTCGTGGGTGGCTGGGCGCGGCGGCGCGGGCACGGTCGGGCCTTGGCGAGCGCCATGCTGCTCGGGGCATTGCGCGGGGGCTTTTCCAAGGTGACCGTCAACGTGGTCGCCGACCGGCCCGGTGCGATCGCCATGTTCCAGGGCCTCGGGTTCCAGGCCGAGGCGCTGCTGCGTGACCACCTGCGCACCCCGGCGACCGGGGAGCTGCACGACCTGATCGTCCTGTCCCACCTGGCGGAGGAGACCTACGCAACCATGGTCACCGCAGGCCTCGATTCGGTGACCGAATGACCGCCGTGGCCACCGAGGAACGGGTCGCCTTCGGGCGGGAGCAGATCTTGGTCCGCGAGGTGGGCGAAGGCCCGCCGGTCCTGCTGATCAACGGCATCGGCGCCCACACCCGGATGTGGGGGTTGATGGAGCGAACACTCACCGGATTCCGCGTGATCTCCTTCGACGCGCCCGGGGCAGGGCAGTCGTCCACGCCGTGCGGGCTGACCTCGATCTCCCGCCTCGCGGTGCTGGCAACCAAGGTGCTGGACCATTTCGGGATCTCCCGGGCCGACGTGGTGGGCTACTCGATGGGCGGCATCGTTCTCCAGCAGCTGTGCGTTGATGCGCCCTCCCGGGTCCGACGCGCCGTCCTGGTGTCGACCACGCCCGGCGTCGGTGCGGTGTACGGCAGGACGCGGGACGTGCTCAACGTCAGCACCCCGGTTCGCTTCCTGTCCGACCGGTTGTACCTGCGGACCGTCGGGTCGCTCCTGGGCGGTCGGGCCCGGACCGACCGGGATTGGGTCGCCGAACATCTCCCCGTGCGGCTGCTGCACAAGCCCGGCCTCCTGGGTTACAGCCAGCAAATCCTCTCGCTCGCCACCTGGTCCGGACTCGGGCTGCTCGAGCGGATCCACCACCCCGTGCTGGTCATGGTCGGGGACGACGATCCGCTCGCGCCGGTGGCCAACTCGATGCTGATGGCGCACCTGTTGCCGGACGCGCGCCTGTACGTGCTTCCCGGCGAGGGTCACCTGATGCCGCTCGATGAGAACAGTGCTACCCCCGGCCTCATCCGGGACTTCCTGGCTGCGCCCGACCACACGAGTGCCTCCGGGTGGGCCCGCGGGGAGGTGGTCAGCGCCGCGGATCTGGACTCGGCATTGGCCGGTAAACGGATGCAGATTCAGCCGCTGCCCTGGGGAGCGATCAGCACGTTGGTTCGCCGGCGCCGGCTCGGCCGCTGATGACCCCCTCGACCACGGCGCGCCGGGCCGCCCTGGAAGGCCGTCATGCGACCTGGGTGCCGCGCACCATCTCCGGCCACTTCGACCACGCCGCGGCGCAGTTCCCGGACCGGCCGTACCTGATGACCGCGGACCGCATCTACAGCTACGCCGAAATCCGGGAGTGGTCGCGCACCATCGCCTCGGGGCTCATCGCCCGCGGCATCGCGCCCGGCGATCACGTCGCGATGGCCCTCGCGAACCTTCCGGAGTTCGTCGCCATCAAGCTGGCGATCTCCCGGGTCGGCGCCGTCGCCGTCCCGATCAACTACAACCTGCGGCGCAACGAACTCGCCTACATCCTCGACCAGTCCAAGGCCCGCGCCCTGTTCGTCATGGACCAGTTGCGCGACATCGACTACCTGACCGAGCTTGACGCGATGGTGCCCGGTTGGGAAAGCGCCGCGGGCGGCGGCGTCCTGCCGGAACTCGCGCACGTGTTCGTGATCGCAACCGCCGGTGGCGAGCCGGCCCGCGGCACGGGAATCAAGGCCCTGACGCAGAGCCGGACCGCGGGCAGCGACGTCGTGCTGTCGGCTCGCGAAGCCGTCGGGGATCCGCACTTCCGATCGGACGTGATCTACACGTCGGGGACCACGGGGCGTCCGAAGGGCTCGATGTGCACGCACGACATGGTGGCGCGGATCGCCTACGCCTCGGCCTACACGCGGGCCTTCGACGACGGTCGGCGGATCATCTTCGCGCTGCCGCTGTACCACGTCTTCGGATACGTCGAGTGCATGATCGCGACGACGTTCGTCGGGGGCGCGATCATCCCGCACGTGGCTTTCGACGCTGAGCGGATGCTCGCCGAGACAGAGCGATTCCGGGCTACCGAGTGGGTCGGCGTGCCGCTGATGACGATGGCAATGCTCGACCTCCTGAAGAACCGGACGTTCGACCTGTCGAGCCTGGTCGCGGTCTTCAACTCCGGTGGGCTGTCCCCGGCCTGGATCTGGGGGCAAATCCGCACCGCCTTCGGCGTCGACGAGATCTGCACCGCGTACGGCATGACCGAAACCACTGCGTCGACCACCTGCGTCATGCCCGAGGATCCCGACGAGCGCTTGCAGAACAGCCACGGCCGGATGAAGCTCGGCGGCGTCGCCGGTGACCCGTCCCTCGGCGGAGCGCTGGCGGAGTACCGCGTGGTCGAGCCGGACACCGGGCAGGACGTGACCTCCGGGGAGCCGGGCGAGCTGATCTGTCGAGGTCCGGTCGTCACCCTCGGCTACTACAACAAACCGGAGGAGACCGCCGAGGCCTTCACGGCCGACGGTTGGTTCCGCACCGGTGACATCGGCCGGATCGACGCCGACGGCTATCTCACACTGACCGGTCGGCTCAAGGAGTCCTACCGCTGCAACGGGGAGATGGTCATGC
This sequence comes from Sporichthyaceae bacterium, assembly GCA_036493475.1. NCBI lineage: Bacteria > Bacillati > Actinomycetota > Actinomycetes > Sporichthyales > Sporichthyaceae > Sporichthyaceae bacterium. The sequence goes on from DASXPS010000165.1 coordinate 20,484, forward strand.
CGAAGGAGATCGAGGATCTCCTCAACGAACACCCCCTGGTCGCCACGTCCTACGTGGTTGGCATCCCGCACGAGAAGATGGGCGAGGTCGGCTGCGTCTGTGTCGTCCCCGCGGGCCGCACCCGGGTGGACCCCGAGGAACTCATCGAGCTGTGCCGGGCCAACCTCGCCAGGTTCAAGGTGCCGCGCCACGTGGTGTTCGTGACCGCCGACGAGATCCCGATGACTGCGACCGGCCGGCCGCAGAAGTTCAAGCTGATCGAGTTGGCGAAGACTCGGCTCGCAGAGCTCCCGCCGGACTCGGTGCGGTGATCAGGGCAATCTCGTCGGCCGAGTAGCCGGCTTCGGCGAGTACTTCCTCGGTGTGCTCCCCGACGGCGGGCGGCTGTCGCATCGGCGCAGTCCGTGCCACGTCCATCGGCAGATGGAGTTGTTGGAGGCCGGGGATCCGGCCGGGTTCGGCGTCGACCACCAGCTGACGTTCGCCGGTCAGCGGGTCCGCCAGCGCCGCGGCAAGGTCGTGCACGGGGCTCGCCGGAACGCCCGCGGACCACAGCGCGTCCAGCCATTCCCGGCCGCCGCGAGCCTTCAGCCGGCTGCCGATCAGCTCGGCGAGTTCATCGCGGCGAGCAATGCGGTCAGCCAGGGAGTGGAACCGGGGATCGTCCGCCAAGTCCAACGCCCCGAGAACCTCGCACAGCGTTCGAAAAGTGCGGTCCGTGGAGGTGGCGATCATGATCGGGGAGTCGGCCGTATCCCAGACCTGGTAGGGCGCGGCGCTCGGGGCGGCCGAACCGAGCCGACCGGGGAATTGCCCACTGCCGAGATAGCCCATGATCTGATGACTCATCAGAAACAAGCCACTGTCGACGAGGCTCGCTTCGAGGGACTGCGGCCCGCACGCCGGGTCGGCGCTGCGTCGGCGAAGCGCCGCTTGGATGGACAGCGCTGCCCACATCCCCGTCGTCATGTCGATGATGGAGGGAGCGGCACGGCAGGGACCGCCGTTGGGCTCCCCCGTGGCCTCCAGGATTCCGGTGTACGCCTGAATCAGCGCGTCGTAACCGGCCCGGCCGTACCCAATGGGGCCGGTGCCGAAGGCACTGACCGCACAGTGCACAACGCTGGGATTGACGGCGGCCAGCGCGGCGAAATCCAGCCCCAGTCGGCCGGCGACCCCTGGCCGGAACGATTCGACGACCACATCTGCGCGCGAGGCCAGCCGCAGGACGGCGTCGCGGCCTTCCGGGCGGCGCGTGTCGACGGCAAGACTGCGCTTGTTGCGATTGAACGCCAGGAAGACCGTCGCCTCGTCGGGCTGCCCCGGACGGCCGGACCAGCGGGGCGGCAGACTCCGGGTCGCCTCACCCACCCCGGGGCGCTCGACCTTGATGACGTCGGCGCCCAGGTCGGCCAGGATGAGGCAGGCGAGGGGGCCGGCGATGTTCTCGCTCATGTCCAATACGCGGACATCGGCGTACGTCTCCTCGAAACGCATCGGGGGGCCTCCGAACGGACGGTCGTTAGGTGGTGATGTCGCGATGGTGCCACACCACCACGTCTCGGGGAAGTCGCAGCCGGTCGGCCACGATTGACACGTCCGCAACCTGCCAACTAACGTTCGTTCGGTGGCGGTGGTTCTGCCGCGAAGGGGGTGCGGAGTGGCCGATACGTATCTCGCCGGTGCTGCCATGACCCGCTTTGGCAAAGCTGTCGGCACGATCCCCGAGATGGCCGGCGCGGTCGTCCGGGACGCCCTGGCCGACGCGGGCGCGACGCCGGCGGAGGTGCAGCAGGTTTTCTTCGGCAACTCCGCCGCCGGCCTGCTGCAGGGTCAGGAGATGATCCGCGGGCAGGTCTACCTCGCCGAGACCGGGTTGCTCGGGGCCTCGATCGTCAACGTGGAAAACGCCTGCGCGGCCTCCTCGTCGGCGTTCGCGCTCGCCTGCGCTGCGGTCTCCTCCGGACAGGCTGACATTGCCCTGGCGGTCGGCGCCGAAAGGCTGATGGTTCCGGACAAGGTGCGGGCCTTCGCGGCGTTGGTGTCGGCCACCGACCTGGAGCGGCGCCCGGAGATGCGCGAGCTGGTCTGGGACCTGGCGCTGGGCGGCAGCCCGGAGCCGGTGATGCCGTCGAGCTCGCCGCTGATGGTCCACTACGCGGAGAAGGCAGCCGCGTACCTGGAACGGGCCGGCGGCAGCGTCGAGGACCTGGCGCGCGTCGTGGTGAAGAGCCGTCAGGCCGGTTCACTGAACCCCAATGCCCAGTTCCGGACCCCGGCCACCGTGGACGAGGTCCTGGCCGGTCGACTCATCCACCCGCCGCTGCACATGGCCATGTGCTCACCGCTTTCTGACGGTGCAGCAGCACTGGTGGTGATGAGCGAACGCGCCGCCCGCAGCCGCGGCCGGACCGGCCTACGGGTGCGCGCCACCTGCATCGCTTCCAACAATCCGCTGGCCGGGGTGACCCCGACGCAGGCCGCCTCCGCCGCCGCCTACCAGCGCGCGGGCCTTGGACCGGACGACATCGACGTGGTCGAGGTACACGATGCGGCGGCCTCCGCCGAGCTGATGCTGGTGGAAGAACTCGGGCTCACCCCACCCGGAACCGCCATCAAGCTGCTTCGCGACGGCGAAATCTCCTTGGGTGGTCGGCTCCCGGTGAATACCGGTGGCGGCCTGCTCTCGCGCGGACACCCCATCGGCGCCACCGGCGCGGCACAGCTCGTGGAGCTCGCCGACCAGCTTCGCGGGCGCGCCGGAGCACGCCAGGTCCTAGGAGCGCGGATCGGATTGGCGCAGAATGGTGGCGGGGTTTTCTACGGTGACGAAGCAACTGTCACCGTCACTATCCTCGAAGCGAGCGCCGGTTGACGAGAGGAGGACGTATGGCGGCCATGGCAAACGGTTCGGCAGCCGGGGCGTCCAACCGGTCTGTGGTGCCCGAAGCGATCGTGCGGGAGTCGATCCGGCTCTTCGCGGAGCACAGCTACCCGGTCGTGGGCATGCGCGACCTGAGCAAAGCAGTCGGCCTGCAGCCGGGCAGCCTCTACGCGCACATCAGCAGCAAGGAAGACCTGCTGATGCTGATCGTGGAGGAGGGCATCACCAACTACATCGATGCCATCTCGGCGGCAATCGACACCGACGAGCCCGCGGACGTGCGCCTACGTGCGGCCATCCACGCGCACATGCGGGTACTCGCGGATACGCTCGAACAGACGAAAGTCACCTTCAACCAGTGGCGTTATCTCGGCCCCGAAAACCGTGAGCGAGTGGTCGGTCTGCGGCACCAGTACGAGGATCTCTTCTTCTCGGTCACTGCGCAGGGCATCAAGAACGGCGAGCTACGCCCCCTGCCACACCTCAAGGCCTCGCTGCTCTCCGTGATCGGTGGGCTCAACTTCGCCGCGGAATGGTACTCGCCCGATAAGCCGGAGACGCCGGAATCCTTGGGCGACGCGATAGCAGACCTGCTGTTGGAGGGGATTGTCACGACCCGAAGGACGACACCTACTCGTCGAGCCCGACGTTGAATCGTGGAGATCTCTTCTCGAGAAACGCCGTCACGGCCTCGAGCAGGTCGGGCTGCCGGTGCAGCGCGTCCGTGACCTGGTAGCTGGTGTTCATCGCGGTCGGGAAGTCCTGAGTCCAGGACGCCCGTAGCGCCTGCTTGGTGGCCTCCAGCGCGCGCCACGGCTTGTTGGCGATCTTTGCCGCGAGTTCCAACGCGGTGGGCACCAGGTCGTCGGGCTCGACGACGCGGGAGACCAAGCCCAGGGTGAGCGCCCGCTGCGCGTCGATGACCTCACCGGTCAGGGCCAGCTCGGCGGCGATGCCCGCGCCGACCACTTTCGGTAACAGCCAACTCCCACCGTTGCCGGGCGCGAGCCCCATGTTGATGTAGGTCTCCCCCAGCTTGGCCGCGGTCGAGGCAATGCGCAGGTCGCAGGCCAGCGCGAAATCCAGGCCGCCCGCCGTCGCGCCGCCGTTGATGGCGGCGAGGAACACCAGCCGGGAGGCGACGATGCGCTGGGTGAGCGGGAAGAGCGCGCGTGCGTTGAACGGCTCGCTGCGTATGGGTAGCTCGTTGATCAGGTAGTCGCGCATGGCGACCAGGTCGGCCCCGGCGCAGAACTGCTTACCCGCTCCCGTGAGGACCACGACCCGCACCGACGGATCGGGCTCCCACGCGTCGAGCAGGCCGAACAGGTCACGGACGAACTCGACGACCACGCCGTTGCCGCGATCCGGCCGGTTCAGCGTCACCAGGGCCACGCCCGGCGCGGGCCGCTGGTAGTAGAGCGTCTCGAGATCAACGCGATCGTCCGCCATCTGACCCACTCTCAGGCCCCCGCGCCACCGGCGATGGCGCGATCTGTGGCCCAGTATCGGGCGCGGACCTCGCGCCGCAGGATCTTGCCGTAGGCGCTGGTGGGCAGATCGTCGACGAAGTCAACGTCCTTGGGCTTCTTGTAGCCCGCCAGGTACCCGGCGCAGTAGTCGATCAACTCGTTGGCCGTCGGCGCGGTGCCCCCCTCCGCCACCACGACGGCCCGCACCGCCTCGCCCCAGTATTCGTCGGGAACGCCGACCACGCAGACGCCGGCCACCGATGGATGGGTGATCAGCACCTCCTCGACCTCGCGAGGGTAGACGTTGTTGCCGCCGGAAATGATCATGTCCTTGGTCCGGTCGAGCAGGAAGAGGTAGCCGCCGGCATCGAACTGCCCGACATCGCCGGTGTGCAACCAGCCGCCGCGCAGCGTCTCGGCAGAGGCCTCCGGGTTGTTCCAGTAACCGGTCATCACAATGTCCCCGCGCACCACGATTTCGCCGCTGACGCCGGGCGGGCATTCGTTGTCCTGCTCGTCGAAGATCTTCACCTCGACGTCGGTTCGGGTGAACCCCGCCGAGGCCAGCCGAGGGTCGTCGTTCTTCACCAATTCCACATGCTCTGAGCGCGGGAGCACGGTGGCGGTGATCGGGCACTCGCCCTGGCCGTAGATCTGCACGAAGACCGGGCCGAACGTTTCGACCGCTTTCTTCAGATGCTCGACGTAGATGGGGCCGCCGCCGTAGCAGACGGCCTGCCACGACGACAGGTCGTACTTGCCGGGTTCGAATTCCTCCAGGCATTTCACGATCTGCGTGGGCGCCATGAACGCGATGTGGGTGACCCCGAGGCGCTCGACGTCAGCGAAGGTGGCGTCCGGAGAGAAGCCGGTCGCGGTGCAGATCGCGTTGTTCGCACCGCGGGCCACGGCGGGTAGCGCCACGATGCCGCTGCCGTGTGAGAGCGGCGCGACGTGCAGCATCACGTCCTCGTGGGTGATGTTGTAGCAGTCGGCCAGATAGTTCATCACGCACACCCGAACCACGCGGTGGGTCCAGGTCGCGCCCTTGGGCTTGCCGGTCGTGCCCGAGGTGTAAAAAAGCCAGCAGGGGTCGGTCTCGGTGACGTCGATCGGCGCGGACAGGGGATTCTGACTGCCGGTCAGCTCGGTGTAGCTCGCCAACGCCGCCGAGCAACCGACCCCGAAGCGGTGCTCGATGCCGGCGAACTCTGCCCAATGCTCGTCCAGCGGGCCCTCGAACTCGGCGCTGTGCACCAGCGCTCTGGCCCCGGAGTTCTGCACCAGGTACGCCATTTCCAGCGGGTGCAGGCGCGCGTTCATCGGCACCACCACCAACCCCGCCGCGAAGCACCCGAAAATCACCTCGAGTATCTCGGGCCGGTTCGACATGACGAACGCGACGCGGTCGCCCTTGCGCAGCCCGCGGGCCAGTAGCTCCCCGCCGAGGGCGAGCGAACGGTCGGCGAATAGACGGTAGGTGGTGATCTCGTCGCCGAATTGCAGCGCCGGCCGGTCCGGGAACCGCACCGCCGACTTGGTCAGGAACGTCGCCGCGTTCACGTCGTCAGGCGGCCGTGAACCATGCCGCGGGTCGCTGTGCGACCTCCGCGGCGTCGGCCGGCGCGAAGCTCACCCGCTGGTCGCACACGTAGGAGTTCCAGGTGCCGTCCGCGCCCGGATGTAACCGGCACATCAGCTGCGGCCCCTCGTCGAGCTTCACGATGCCGATGCAGTACGGCGGTTCGACGTCGAACGCGCTGGGCGCACCCATGCGCAGAATCGTGAAGGTCTGTAGTTGACCGGCGCCGCTCACCTGCTGCCAGTCGAGGCTGCCACTGAAGCAGTTCGGGCAGCGGTACTTCGGGTACATGATCGCCGTCGCGCAGTCGTTGCATTTCTGCACGATCAACCGGCCCTCGGCCAACGCGGCCGCGAACGGCCCCGTCAGCTCGTCGGCATTTTGGATGTAACCAGTGTCGACGCTCATCGCTGCACCCTCGATCGCCCGCGCGGGCCGTAGGTGGCGGGCACTGTGACATTGATTCGTTCGCTACGCTCGCTCATCGGGTCGCCCTCTCCAGCATCATGATCTGCGCGTCCATGTACGAGCCGCCGCTGCCGCCGACGATGCACCGTTGCGCATTCGGCACCTGGCGCTCCGGGCCGGCCCGATGCAGCAGTTGGCGGATACCTTCAATCAGCAGCGCGGTGCCGCCGCCGACGCCGGTGTGCCCGGCGGAGAGCAGACCACCGTTGGTGTTCAACGGGAACTGCCCACCCGGGGAGAACCGGCCCTTGTAGAACTCCCGCGCCGCCTCGCCCTTCGGGGAAATGCGCAGGCCTTCCACGGCGATGGCGAGCACGGCGGCGTAGGAGTCGTAGACCTCGCCGAGGTCGGCGTCCTCCGGACCCCAGCTCGCCGCCTCGTAGGCCTCCTTCGCCGCTTCCACCCAACCGAGCACGCCCAAGTCCGCGTCCTGACCGGCGGAGTAGTGCGACACGCAACCGCCGGAGCCGCCGATGCGCACCCACGCGTCGTGGCGCTTCGCGGCCTCCGTCGCGCTGGTCATCACGAACGCACCGGCGCCGTCGGCGAGGAACGGGCATTCGTAGGCGTGAATCGGGTCGGAGATCAACTTGGAGGCGAGAATCTTTTCCGCGGTCAGCGCCTTCTCGTAGTACATGGCGTTCGGGTTCAGGTTCGCCCAGGCGCGCAGCGCGACGCAGATGGCGGCCATTTCCTCGGCGCTCGATCCGGACTGGTGCATGTACCGCTGGGTGATCAGACCGCCGATCGCGTTGAATTGCAGGCCGGTCGGCGCCTCCCACTCCTTCGGAATGCCGTTGACCGAGAGCATGTCGATCATTGCCTGCAGATCGGCCGAGCCCCACCGCTCGGAGTACACGACGAGCACGTTACGGGCCTGCCCCGAGGCAACCAGGCCGGCGGCCATCCGGGTGGCGTTGTCCGAGGTGGAACCCCCGGAGTGCACCATCACCGAGCTCTTCACCCGGCCGTGCAGACCGAGCTCCTCGGCGACCCGGCTGAAGATCAGGTCGGCCTGGTCCGCAATGCCGTGCAGACAGGGAATGAGCACGATCTGGTCGATGTCCGTGTGCGCCAACTGCGCGTCGGAGATCGCCCGCGCGGAGGCCTCGACGATTTGCGCCATGAAGCCGCGTTCGCGGTACACCCCGGACGGGATCTCTCCGATGCCGATGAATGCGGCGTCGTTGGCGCTGCCCGGCTCTGGATAGGGCGGGGTCCACACTTCGGTCATGTCTCAGCCCTCCAGGGGCGTGCGGCGGCGGGCGAGCATGATCCAGTGGAACGTCATCACCGTCTCGTCCTTCTGATTGATCACGTCGTAGTCGACGTGGAGAACTCCGTACTTCGGGCTCTTGTGCGCCTGGACCTCGGAGACCGTGGCCCGTACCCGCAGCGTGTCGCCGGAGATGACCGGCGCAGTGGCCTTCAACGAGCGGCACTCCAGCAGCGCCTCGATGCAGGTGCCGTACCAACCGCTGGTGCCGACCAGGCCGACCGCGATGCACATGGTCAGCGGACCGTGTGCGATTCGAGTGCCGAATCGGGTCCCGGAGGCGTACATCTCGTCCACGTGCAACGGATACTGATCACCCGTCAGACCCGCGAACAGGTTAATGTCGGCGGTGTCCACGGTCCGGCCGTTGGTGATGATGAAGTCGCCCGCCGCGAAGTCCTCGAAGGCGCGCTGCGGTGGCGCCCACTGGCGTTCGGTCATCCGGACAGCCCCATGTGGCGCGCGATCACGGTCTTCTGGATCTCGTTGGCCCCGCCGCCGACCATGCCGTGCTTGGCCTCGCGGAAGTACCGCTCCATGTCGTACTCCGGCAGTTGGGCGTAGCCGCCGTAGGCCTGCATGCCGTTGGTGGCGATCCGGAACGCGGTCTCGGCAGCGAACACCTTCGCCATTGACACCTCCTTGGAGGCCTTTTCGCCGCGCTGCATCTTGGTCGCCGCGTTGAAGACCAACAAGCGGGCGGCAGTCAGCGCCGTTTCGTCCTCGGCCATCCGGTGCTTGAGCACCTGCAGGCTCGACAGCGGCCGGCCGAAGGCGATCCGCTCTTTCGTGTACTTGATGGTGTCGTCCAAGGCAGTGCGCGCGTTGCCGACATAGCTGGCGGCCAGGCCGAGGCGCTCGTAGTCAAGGTGCTCGCCGATGTACTTCCAGCCCTCGCCGATCGCGCCGACGACGTTCGAGTCCGGCACCCGCACGTCGGTCAGGAAAATCTCGGTGGTGCCCAAGCTCCGTCGCACCATCGTGGGCATCTTGCGGATGTCCAGCCCTTCGGACGTGTTCGGCATCAGGAACGTGCTGAGCCCGCCGTGGCGGTCCGGCCCGGTGCGGGCGAGCATGAAGATCCAGGCGCCGGGCAGATGGGCACCCGAGCACCACGTCTTGTTCCCGTTGAGCACCCAGTCCCGGCCGTCGTGCTCGGCTTTGGTGCTGACGTTGGCAGCGTCCGACCCGGCTTCCGGCTCACTGATCGAGATCGAGAACCGCCGCTCGCCGCTCAGGAACGCCGGGATGTGCTCGGCCCGCTGCTCCGGTGTGCCATGCGCCACGACGTTGCTGATGGTGAACATTGACGTCATCAGGCAGGCGGCGGTGTCCAGGCTGTACTTGGCGATGGCCTCGCAGAAGATCGCGTACATCACCGGGTCCGCGTCGACCCCGCCCAGCTCCTCGGGGACCAACATCCCGAGCCAGCCGTTGGCGGCGGCCTTGCCGTAGATCTCGTCGGGAAAATCCCGGTTCTGGTCGTGCTCGCGGGTGTACTCGCGCCCCACCTCTTTCTCCATGAAGCGGTGGAGTGTGTCCTTCCACGCGATCTGTTCGTCGGTGTGCCGGAAGTCCACAGCAACTCCTCGCGATGGGGGCGGGATGGAGATCTACCGCCCACCCTAGACAATCGTTCGTTAGAGGGGAAGAGTGGACCATGACAACCCGTACGCCGCCGCCCGGAGGACGCCCAATGACGCGCATCGCCCCGACCTTCGACGACTACAAGGACTCCTTCGCGAACGTCGAGTTCGAACGTCACGACGGCGTCCTCGAGATGACGCTGCACACCGAGGGCAAGCCGCTGGTGTGGAGTTCGACCTCGCACGACGAGATCGCTTATGCCTTCGACAATGTGGCGAACGACCCCGACAACAAGGTCGTGATCCTCACCGGCTCCGGTGATGCGTGGTGTCCGGAGATCGACTTCAGTTCGTTCGACCTCTCGACGGCCGGCGCCTGGGCGGAGGTCATCCACGAGGGTCAGCGCCTGCTCAATTGCATGCTGGCGATCCAGGTGCCGATCATCGCCGCGGTCAATGGGCCAGTGCTCAACCACCCGGAGATCCCGGTGCTGGCTGACATCGTGCTGGCCTCGGAAACGGCGACTTTCAGCGACTCCCCGCACTTCGCCTCCGGCATCGTCCCCGGCGATGGCGCCCACATCGTGTGGACCCATGTGCTGGGCCCCAACCGCGGCCGATACTTCTTGCTCACCGGGCAGGAACTGAACGCCCGACAGGCGCTGGAGTACGGCGTCGTGTCGGAGGTGCTGTCGCCGGATGCCCTGCTGCCGCGCGCCCGCGAGCACGCCGCCAACATCGCGGCCAAGACGCCCCTGGCCCGTCGCTACGCGCGGGCTGTGCTCACCCGCGAATGGAAGCGACTCATGCACGACAACCTGGGCTTCGGCATCGCGCACGAGGCGCTCGGGGTGCTCGATCTGATGGACCACATGAAGGCACAGGCAGACGCCTGATCGGCACTGATGCCGCGGCCCCCACACGGTGACGTGTGGGGGCCGCGGCGTTGCTCACAGCTTGGCCATGAATCCCGCGTCGACGGGCAGGGTCACCCCGGTCACATAGCGCGCCTCGTCCGAGGCGAGCCACAACACCGCGTTGGAGATGTCGACGGCCTGCATCCACGGGATCGGCAGCAGGTTCATCGCGGTGAAGGTGTCGCCGAAGTCCTCGAGGCGCGGGTTTTCCACGCCGGGCGCGAACGCGGCGTGGATGGCCGCGTTGTCGATCATCTTGGTGAACGTGGAACTCGGGTGCACGCTGTTCACCCGGATGAAGTGCGGCGCGAGCTCGTTGGCCAGCGTGCGCATCAAACCGACCACCGCATGCTTGGCCATGTTGTAGTGCACCTGGTTCGGGAAACCCTTCAGGCCGGCGACCGAGCTGGTGAGCACAATCGACCCGCCGGTCCCCTGCTCGATGAGCCGCGGCACGGTGGCCTTGCAGGCGTAGTACGCGCCGTGCATCTGCACGTCGATCATGTCGCGGTAGGTGTCCTCGGGCAGCTCGGTGAAAAGCCCGGCGGACCAGATCCCGGCATTCGAGCTGACGATGTCCAGTCGGCCGAGTTCGGCGATGCCGGAGTCGACGGCGGCCTGCAACTGACCGAGATCTCGGACGTCGGCCTTGGCGATCACCATGCGGCGGTCGAGCTTCTCGACCAGCGCCGCGGTTTCCTCGAGCTCGTCCAAAGTGCCCAGCTCGTAGGGGACGGACCCGATCGGCTCGCAGATGTCGACGCCGATGATGTCGGCGCCCTCTTCGGCCATGCGGATGGCGTGAGCGCGGCCTTGGCCCCGCGCAGCCCCGGTGATGAAAGCGACCTTGCCCTTAAGACGTCCAGCCACGTGTGTGCTCCTTGTGATAGAGGTCGGTCAGGAATTGCGCCAATGCTCCATGGGCGACCCGGCGACCGGAGATCGCAACACGTAGACGGCCGGGTTGCCCAGGCCGCCCAGGTACAGCGTCTTCAGGTCCGGTCCGCCGAAAGCAAGGCTGGACAGGTTGGCCATCCGGGACCCACGGCTCTGCGCGATCTGATCGAAGGTCAGATCGCCCATGGCGTAGGCCGCGACCGCCTCGTGGGCCCGGGGACCGACGTCGGAGAACACAACGCTCCACGTCAGATCCGCTGCCACGCGGATCAGGCGGTTGGTGATGACGCTGGTGACCCAGAGGGCACCCTCGGCGTCGAATGCCAGGCCGTCGGGGAAGGTGTCCCCGCCGAAATTGATCGGAACCGGATTGGACAACGCGCTGTCCGGCGCCACGTCGAAGCGCGTGGTTCGGCACGCGAAGGTCTCGTTGACGAACAGGTGCCGGCCGTCGGGTGAGATCCGCAGCTCGTTCGTCCAGTTCAACCCGTCGGCCGCCACGCTGACCGTGCCGTCCTGCACCAGCAGGATCTGGCCGCTGTTCTCCTCGGCGGTGTAGTGCTGGTGGTTGCGCGTCCGGGCACTGATGGTGATCCAGGCCCGGTCGCCGTCCAGCAACACGAAGTTGGTGTGGGGGACCCGGCGGCCGTCGAGCTCCGTCGCAAACGGGCGGGCCTCGCCGTGGCGGCCAACCCGCCAGACACCGCCGCCCCTGCCCAAGTTGGCGAACAGGAAGTCGCCCCCGGGCGTCAGCGCGAACCCGTTCGGGCGGAAGCCCTGTCCGATGAGATCCGCCTCCACGGCGGGACCGGTCGTCCCGTCGGGTGCGATCCGCGCGATGCCCAACGTCCAGTCGCAGGTGTAGAGCGCACCGTCGGGCGCGGCCAGTACGCACTCCGGCCGGTTCAGTCCGTGCCCAAGTGGCGCGAGGTCCTCGAGCCGGAACGGCTCGATCTCGGTCAGGGTCATAGCGCCAGGTAGCCGCCGTCGACGGGGATCGTGACCCCGGTGACGTAGGTGGACATGTCGGAGGCCAGAAAGAGGGCGGGACCGGCGATCTCGTGCGTCTCCCCCACCCGGCCCAGTGGCACTCGCTGGAGGAACTTCGCGTTGCCGTCCCCCTCGACCGTCATCAGGCCGCTCTTCATCCGCCCCGGTGCCAGCCCGTTCGCTCGCCCGCCGGTCGGCCCCAGAGTGCGGGCGAAATATTGCACCAGGGAGCGGATGGCCGCCTTGGTGGCGCCGTAGGCGGCGCTGGACCGCGGCGCCGAGAACCCGGCGATCGACGACAGGAAGATCATGCTGGCGCCGGGGTGCTTCATGGCGTCCAGCACCGAGACGGACATGTCCCACTGCCCGGTGAGATTGACGCTGAGAACTTGGTCCCACACCTGCATCTGATCGGGATCGCCCGGTCGGCTGCGGGGCGATATGCCGGCGTTGTTGACCAGCACGTCGATCTTGCCGTGATACTGCTCGGAAATCCGGGCACCGAACGCCATGACGGCCTCGCGATCACCGATGTCGAGGGTCTCGGCAACGGCGGAACCACCATCGGCCACGATCTTGGCGGCCATCGTCTCGGCGGCGTCGGCGTGCCGATCGACGACCACGACGTGCGCCCCTTCGCCGGCCAGGGCGATCGAGATGGCCGAGCCCAATCCGCCACCGCCGCCGGTCACCACCGCCGTCTTGCCGGCCAACGAAATCATCGGAGTTCCCGGCCCGACATGAGGTAGCCCTTGTAGTCGTGCTCGCGCACGTCGTCGCAATATTCCCGGAACCGTGGATTGCCACCGACGAACAGCAGCACCTCTCGCTTGTCGCGGCCCTCGAGGTTCTGGTTGACCCCGGTGAACCAGGAGTTGGTCTGACCCAGGAGCAGCTTGCTCTGCAGCTTCCCGGCGTAGGCCGTAAAGGCCTCAGCGGCGGCGACCTCTGCTTCGATGCGCTCGACACCGTTCTTCTGCGCGTGCTCCATCATTTCGCTGAGCCAGTCGACGGCCAGCGCCGAGCAGCGCGGGATGTTGCAGAAGGTGGCACCGCTCTGCGGTCCGACCAGCGTGAAGAAGTTGGGGAAGCCGGGAGTCTGCATGCCCATGTAGGTCCTGATGCCCTGGTCCCAGTCATCCTTCAGCGCGGTGCCGCCCGTCCCGCGGATGTCGATGTGGTTCCACGATCCCTTGATCGCATCGAAGCCAGTGGCGTAGATGATGACGTCGAGCTCGTGCAGGCCTTCCGGGGTCTCGATGCCGTCGGGGGTGATGCGGGTGATCGACGTTGAGTGCAGGTCGACAGCCGTGACGTTGTCCTGGTTGTAGACCTCGTAATAGTTGGTCTCGAGTGGGACCCGCTTCATCCCGAACCCGTGGTCCTTGGGGATCAGGATGTCGGCGACCCGGGGGTCGTTGACCCGATCCCGGATCTTCTGCGCCACGAACTCGGACACGTACTTGTTCGCCTCGGGGTCGGACAGAACGTCCTGATAATTCCCGAGCCACAGCGAGAAGCCGGGTCCCTGATAGAGCTCCTCCAGCTTGGCGTCGCGCTCCTCTTTGGGGACGTCGAACAGGTTCTGCAGGATGAACTCGTGCCGGTAGCCGGCGAGGGACGCATCGCACTGGGCAATGAACTCGGGATAGTTGGACTTGATGTCGTCCATCCGCTCCTGCGTCATGGGCCCGTTGCCAAGAGGCGTGCACCAGCTGGGGTCACGCACGAACACCGTCAGGTGCCCGGCGACCTTTGCCAGCTCCTGGATCACCTGCACGCCGGTCGATCCCACGCCGACCACGGCCACGCGCTTGCCGGTGAAGTCCCGTTCGGCAGGACCCAGCCCGTTGGGGTCGCGCGGCCAGGCAGCCGTGTGAATGCTCTCGCCCTTGAAGGTGTTGATGCCGGGGATCTTGGGCATCTGGGGCCAGGACAGGGGCCCGAGTGCCGAGAAGACGAAGCGCGCCGTCACCGGCGAGCGGTGCGGCTGCACGAAACCCAGTGTCCAGTGGTTGTTCTCCTCGTCCCAGATCGCGCTGTTGACCTTGGCGTTGAAGATGAAGTCCTTGCGGATATCCATGATCTCGGCAGCGCGATGGATGTACGCCAGGACGTCGGGCTGGGCAGCAAAACGCTCCGGCCAATCCCACTCCTGCATGAGCTGGTCGTTCCAGAAGTAGCCGTAGATTTCGCTCTCGGAGTCGGTGCGGCAACCGGGGTAGCGGTTGTGGTGCCAGACCCCGCCGATGTCGTCAGAACCCTCGACCCCGAGCACCCGATAGCCCATCTCGCGCAGTCGGTAGGCCTGGTAGAGCCCGGTCAGCCCGGCGCCGATCACGACGGCGTCGAAGTCTGCGGCTTTCGTCATGTGCACTTCCTTTTCAGCAGCTGGGCGCCGCGCTCCCGACCGAAGGAGGAGTGCAAGTCGCAGCCTCACGAACGATCGTTCGTCTTACGGTACACGGGCAGGTGGCCATGCTCAAGTGGCTTGCGTGACCCTTGACACAACAATACAAACGAACGTACGTTCAGACGCGGATCGTCCCCCATTGAACGAGTGGAGTACAGCCCATGTCCGGACGCCTGGACGGCAAGGTTTCGATCGTCACTGGCGCGGGGTCCGGCATTGGCGCCGCGACCGCCCGCCGCTTCCACGCCGAGGGCGCCAAGGTCGTCCTCGCCGACATCTCCGGCAACCAGGAGACCATCGCGAAGGAGCTCGGCGACGGTGCACTGTCCGTCCACGCCGACGTCTCCCAGGGTGAGAGCGTGCAGGGCATGATCCGCGCCGCGCTCGACAACTTCGGCCGCCTGGACGTGCTTTACAACAACGCCGGCATTGACGGCGAGATCGCCAAGGTTGCGGACATGACCGAAGAGGGCTGGGACAAGGTCCAGTCCATCAATCTCCGGGGCGTCTTCCTCGGGATCAAGTACGCGGTCCCGGCCATGTTGGGCACCGGTGGCGGTTCGATCATCAACACCGCCTCGATGGCGGCCACCGTCGCCTTCCCGCAGATGGCCAGTTACTGCGCGGCCAAGGGCGGGATCGTGATGCTGACCAAGACCGCCGCCGCGGAATACGCGGCCGACGGCATCCGGGTCAATTCGATCAGCCCCGGCACCATTCAGACCGCGATTACCGACAGCCTGCCGCAGGACATGATCAAGGCCATCATCGCGGCGAATCCGGTCGGCCGCATCGCGCAAGCGAGCGAGGTCGCCAGCCTGGCGCTGTTCCTCGCCAGTGACGAATCGAGCTTCATCACCGGTTCCGATTACCTCATCGACGGCGGCTACACGCTGCTCTGACCGATTGTCCCGACCCCGCACTCAGTGAACCGCTCGGGCTCGCCCCGGCCAGAGGAGGACTGACCTACATGGGATTCAAGGCACAGGAAACTGACTTCCACCCGCCGTCACAGGCCGACATCGAGGAATCGATCGCCAAGTACGGCCGGGACATTTACAACGACTTCGACCTCGACGCTCCCATCTTCAACGAAAAGCATGTGGAGATCATCGACGACCTCGTCGAGAAGTGCCCGGTCGCGCACAGCAAGATCGGCGAGGGGTACTACCTCGTCGCGCAGAACAAGCTGGTGCGTGAGGTCGGCCAGAACTGGCGCACGTTCTCGGCGGCCAAGGGCTACATGCCCAATCGCCCGGACGGGCTGCCCTACCTCTACCCCGAGGAGTCGGACCCGCCCCTGCACACCGCATGGCGAACCGCGCTCAACCCCTTCATGGGTCCGGGGACGATCGCGCCGTACGAGGACACCATCCGCGCGGACGCCAATGCACTGATCGACCGATTCATCGACCGGGGTGAGTGCGACTTCGTCTCCGAGTTCGCCGCCCTGCTTCCGGGGTGGGCGTTCTTCAAGAACGTGCTCGGCGTGCCGATCGACGACCTCGACCGTCTGGTGGACGGGGTCGAGGACGGGACGTTCAACCCCGACCCGGAGGTGCGCGGCCAGAAGTTCGGCTTCGTTTTCCAGTACCTGGGTGACTACCTCAAGAAGCGCTCCGAGGAGCCGCCGCGCGGCGACATGGTGGACATGATCGCGGCCGGCGTGACCTACGAGGACGGCAGCGACTCAGCCTGGGCGGACCGGGTGTCTGTGCTGGTCGACATGACTTTCGGTGGGATCGCGACGACGACCTACGTCATGGCCTCGGGGATGAACTGGTTGGCCGAGAACCCCGAGGCGCGCAAGCTCCTGATCTCCGACCCGGAGACCTACATGCCGCGGGCCATCGAGGAGTTCGCCCGGGTGTACGCGCCGGTGGTCGCGCTGGGCCGAACCTGCACGCGGGACGTGGAGATCGGCGGTCGCGAGCTCAAAGAGGGCGACTTCATCATGATGCTTTACGCGGGTGCCTCCCGCGATCCGCGCGTGGTGGATGACCCGAAGCGGATCGATATCACCCGGGAGACCGTGCTGCACTCCGCCTTCGGGGTCGGTATCCATCGCTGCATCGGATCCAACCTGGCTCGGTTGGAGTTGCGGGCGACCTTCGAGGAGTTCCTGCGTCGGATTCCCGAGTACAAGGTGAAGCCCGGCGGCGAACCGAAATATGTGTCGGGCTTCCTGCGGTCCATGCGTTCTGTGACCTTCGAGTGGTGACCAAGGCTGACGCCCCCGGACCACGGAACGAGGTGACTGTCATGAAAGCCCACGTCGCATTGGGCATCGACGGCGGCCAACAGGGCTGCACCGGCCACGGGCGGTGTGCCGTGATGGCCGGTGACGTCTACGAGCTCGACGACAACGGATACAACGTCGCGCGCGGCACCTACGTGGAGGTCGCGCCTGGCCTGGAAGCCACGGCGCGACTGGGTGCAAAAGTCTGCCCGGAACGAGTAATCACGATCGAGGAATGAGCCGTCGGCCCGGTCCCACCGTCAGGGGGACGTGACGGGGTGCCGGGCCGACATTCTGAAGGGCGGCGACGTGAGCGTCACCGAAAAGGCTGAGATCGTGGTGGTCGAGGGCCGCGCTGAGGAGTTCGAGTCGGTGTTGCCCAAGGCACTCCCGCTGGTGCGAGAGGCCGACGGTTGCACGGGTGCCACCATCGGCCGCGGCGTCGAGTACCCGAACACCTTCTTGTTGTTGATTGAATGGTCTTCTCGAGAAGCGCACACCGCTTTCACCGGTACGAGCGAGTTCAGCGAATTTGTCGGTCTGATCAAGGAATTCTTCGCCGCCTCGCCCGGCACCGTGCACTACGCGCCGCTGAGCGTGTGACAGCCTCCCGCATGCGAACGTTGGTGTCCGGTGTCGCGCCGCGCATCCAACGCGTCGACCACGTGGCCCTCGCCTTGCCCGACATCGCTCCCGCCGTTCCGCTGTTCTGCGATGCGTTGGGCGCCACCTTCATCGCCGGCGGCGACAACCCGCTCAACGGCTTGCGCACCGTGCATCTGCAACTGCCGGGGATGAAACTCGAGTTGCTCGCGCCGATCGGGGAGCACTCGATCTTGACCCGCGGTCTGGCAGAGCGCGGACCCGGCCTGCACCACATCACGTTCTTCGTCGACGACCTGGCCGCGACGATCGACGCCTGGTCCCAACAAGGCCTGTCTACGGTGGGTACCAACGACAGTCAGCCGAACTGGCAGGAGACCTTCCTGCGCCCCACGGACACCTTCGGTGCGCTCCTACAGTTCGTGCAGACCACCCGCGACTGGAGCACGCCGACAACAGAGTTCGGCATCGACGACGTGTTGGCCGGCCGCGTGCAGTGGCGGGACCACGTACCGTGCCTCGACCCGTGACCGTCGCGGTCAGCTCACGCCGGCAAAGGCGAGCGCGTCGGCCCAGCTGCCGTGTTTGCCGATCATCCGTCGGTACTTCATGATCTCCGACGGCCGGTCGATGGTCAGCGCCCCGGTGATCCGCTCGCCGCGTCGATACAACGCGAGGAACGGCTCCTCCGCGACCACCAGGATCTCCTCCGCCGCGGGGATCCCGACGAACTGGATGCGCGAGTCGTACCAGTCCGACCAGAAGTAGGGCACCGCGGCGGACGCCTTCGCCTCGGCCGGGTTCAGCGCGTTACGCGCGGCCAACTGACCTTGCTCGGCGGCGTTCGTCCAGTGCTCCAGGCGCATCAACACCCCGTCGAACAGGGCGCTGGGGAAGCGCGCCACATCCCCGGCCGCCCACACGCCTGCCAGGCTGGTGGCCAGCGTCTCGTCGCAGACGATTGCGCCGTCCTCGTAGAGCGCCATGCCGGAGGACGCCAGCCACTCGGTGGCCGGGCGCACCCCGATACCCACCACGACCAACTCCGCGGGCAGCACCTCACCGTCGGCCAGGCGCACCCCGGTGACCCGCCCACCATCGGAGACCAGCCCATCGATGGCCACCCCGCAGCGCAGATCCAAACCGTGCTTGAGATGCAGGGCCGTCGCGGCCCGCCCGGTGGCCTCACCCACCGAGCGCACCAGTGGCACCGGCAGTGCCTCCAACACGGTCACCGGGACGCCGCGCTTGTGCGCCCCGGCCGCGATCTCCGAGCCGATGAACCCGGCCCCGATCACCACGGTGCGTCGACCGGCGTCCAACGCGGCGCGGATGGCCACGGCGTCGTCCAGCGTGCGCAGCGTGTGTACCCCGGACAGATCGTCGGCGCCGGGCAGGGTGCGGGGCGTGCAGCCGGTGGCCACGATGAGCCGGTCGTAGTTGACCGCGTCGCCACCCAGCAATACCTGAGTCGGCGTCAGGTCCGTGGCGGGCTTGCCCAACCGCAGCTCAATGCGCGACTCGGCGAAAAACGCCTCGTCCCGGAAGTGGCCCGGATCCGGAACACCCTCCACGTCCTCCTCGGGATTCAGGTACGCCTTGGACAACGGCGGCCGGTCGTAGGGCAGGTGCGGTTCGGCCCCGATCAGCGTGATCTCGACGTCCGCGTCGGCCTTGCGCGCTGCCTCCGCCGCCCGTAACCCGGCCAGCGAGGCGCCGACAATGACCAGCCTCATCGGGTCGGGTCCAAGATGATTTTGGTCGCCTGTCGTTCGTAGAACATCCGGTACGCCTCCGCGGCCTGCGACATCGGCATCCGGTGGGAGATCATCCGTGCTGGGTTGAGCTTGCCGGCCGCGATCAGGGCCAGCGTCTCGTCCATGTAGCGCGGGATGTTCATCGCGCCGCTGCCGTTCAGCCGGATGCCCTTGAGCCAGATCTCGCCCCACGGCAGGTCCAGCGACTCGTCGACGTAAACCGCGGGCACACTCAGCGACCCACCCGGCCGCGGTAGTCGGAACGCGGTCTGCAATGCCGACGGGTGACCGGCGGCGTCCACCACAATGTCCGCGCCGCGCCAGTCGGTGAGGTCGAGCACCGCGTCGACCGGGTCGGTCTCGTCGGGGTTGACGGTGATTGCGCCGTAGGTCTCGGCCTCCTTGAGTCGCTCGGCGACCTTGTCGATCACCACGACCTGACGGGCGCCCAGCGCCACCGCGGACATCGCCGCGGCGAGGCCAACCGGACCGGCCCCAACGATGGCGACGGTGTCGCCGGGTTCGAAGGACGTGCGCACCGCCTCGTAGCCGGTGGTCATGATGTCGCCGACGAGCAGGTAGTCCTCGTCGGTGCCCGCCCCGCCCTGCGGGATGCGCCGGCAGCAGATATCCGCGTTGGGCACCACCACGTACTCGGCCTGCCCTCCGTCGAGGTCGCCGAAGGTCAGGCCCAGTCCGAAGATCATCACCCCCGCGCACTTGCCCGGCAGTTGCTTGCGGCAGAAGTAGCAGTGCCCGCAGTTGACCACGCAGGACACCACGACGCGGTCGCCCGCCTCGAACAGGTTCACCCCGGCGCCGACGTCGGTGATGGTGCCGAAGAACTCGTGCCCCAGGCGCACGTCGTCCTCGAGTTCCAGCTTGCCGGTGTAGGGGCCCAGGTCGGTGCCGCAGATCGCGGTCTGCTCGACCTTCAGCAACACCTCGCCGGAGCCCAGCTCCGAGGGCCTGGCGACTTCTTGGACGGCGATCTCATAAGCCTTCTTCAGCACCACGGCCTGCATCGTCGCCACGGTACGCCTCCGTTCAGATGGGAACGGAGGTGAGTTTGCCGGCTTACTGGTAGCTGATCATCACCGGCGTCGGCTTCTTGGACATGGTGGCCTCGGGCGAGATCATCGGATGGTCCTTGGTGTAGAAGTCCTTCCACCCCAGCCACTTCACACCCGGCGGGATCACGCTCTTCACCACCTTCCAGGTGGCGTCCTTGTCGTACGGGAAGCCCTGACCGTCCATGTGCACGAGCACCGCGAGGTTGTCGTGCGAGGTGTTCAGGTCGGACTCGTCGAGGACCATCGACTTGCGGAACTGGTGCACCACGAACAGCTTCTGCGGCAGGTCATAACGGGCCGTCAGATCCGAGAGCCAAGCGCTCACCGAGTTCAACTCCCAGGAGTAGATGGAGCCGATCTGCCCCAGCGGGTGCTGACCGGGCTGCAGTTTCCACTCCGGGTCCACCGCCAGACCCACGTAGGGCAGCTTGAGCAGGTCGGTGTAGATCTTCGCCTGGCTCAACGCATTGGCCCGACCCGGCTGCAGGTCCAGCACCACGTACATGCCGGCGGCGCCGGCCTGCTCCACCCACGGGCGTAACTGCTCCACCGTGGACTCACCGGAGTAGTCGCCGTCCGTGCCGGGCACGCCCTGGGCGGTGGTCGCGATGATCTCGAAGGTCGGCACCACGGGCACGTCGGACAGGTGGGTGTACTGATCGGCGACCCGCTTGGCCCGGGCGATGCTGGCCTCCAGACCCTGCGCACCCAGCACACCCAACTCCGGGGCGCCCGGATGCCCGTACAGCGCGACCAAGCGGCGACCCGGGAAGAACAGCGCGCCGCCGCCGGGGATCTGCAGACCGGTCTCCGCGGTGGCCAACCGGGTGGCCATCAGCGATGCCGAGCCGAATGCCCCGCCCACGCCGAGGATCTGCGTGGGCGGCTTGGAGGACAGCGTCTGCACTGCGCAGAACCCGGCCCGCGGGTCGGCCACCGGCACCGTGACCACGCGGGCACCGGCGGCCAACGCGGTCGCGGTGGTCGCGATGTTCACCGCCCGGTCCACGCTCGGCGCGACGTCGGTGGCCTGCTGCACGAACACGGTCAATCCGTCCAGGGCCTTGCCGGGCTGGGCCTGCGGCAGTGCCTCGGCGTTGTCCACCACCTGAACCTCGGGCACCGCGGCGGCCAGGTCCGCGGCCACCGCAGGGTCGGTGGCCAGCACGGCCTGCGGGTGCAGCCGACGGATCTCCTGCGCCCATGCGCTGTCGGACAACGACCGCGCCGATGCAGTGGCACTGGGGGTGGCCGACGCGGTTTCACTCGGCGTTGCGGTATCGGTCGGGCTGGTCGACGCCACGTCGCTCGGCGTGGTCGACGGCGACGGGGATGACGACGGGGCCGAACCCGGGGTCGGGCTCTGCGTCGGCTCCGGCGCAGTGAGCGGGATCGAGGTCGGCACGCAGTCGTCGGCGGAACCGTCGGTCGGTGCGGCCACCGCCACCGACGGCATGTCGCTGGGCTCCGGGCTCTCGGTGGGCTCCGTCTCGGTGGCACCGTCCGATGGCTCCGCGGTGGCACCCGGCGTGACGTCGGACGGGCTCAGCCCCGATGTCAGGTCGGTGTTCTCCTGCGCGCTGGCGCCGGGCGTGGGGGTGGGTCCCGCGGTCTGCTCGTCGGTCGGCTGCGTCGTCGGCGACACACACGGCGCGGAGCTGTTCGCGGTCGGCACCGCGGACGCGGTCGTGCTCGGGGTGGGCGTCGGCGAGGCGGTCTGCGACCTGCCCGGCGTCGACGTCGGCGACGCCGAGTCGGCCGGCACGGCGTTGGTGTCCAACAACACCGGGGCGCCGATGGTCCGGGCCTTGTCCGCAGCCGCGCGCAACGCGGCGCCATCCGCGGCCGCGGCGAGCACCACCACCGGGGCGCTGTCGAACAACTGGGTGGACAGTCCGGCGGTCACCAGCTCAGGGTCGGCGCCGCCGACCACGGTGGAGCAGTCCGTGGGCAGGTGCAGCGACGCGGC
This sequence comes from Sporichthyaceae bacterium, assembly GCA_036493475.1. Classification (NCBI taxonomy): domain Bacteria; kingdom Bacillati; phylum Actinomycetota; class Actinomycetes; order Sporichthyales; family Sporichthyaceae; species Sporichthyaceae bacterium. Next base: position 42,610 of record DASXPS010000165.1, read on the forward strand.
GACACCCTTCGCCGACAGGCCCTGCTGCTTGTCCGGGGCGCCGGAGTCGCTGCCGCCGCAGCCGGCCAGGGCCAGCGCGACCACCGCGCAACCGGCAGCGGCGCGCAACCGGCGGGCCTTCCCGAACGCAGACCCGGTCGACACGCAGCCCCCACCCTAGGAAATTTTCAAGATCGTTCACGTCACGGTACTGGTGTGCCGACCCCTGCGCGGCCCATCCGCCGGCGACGGTCAGGATTGCGGCGTGTCGCCCCAACCGTTCCCCGTCCGTGCCGCCGACCTCCGCGATGTGCCGGCGTTGTTGGCGCTGGTGCACTCCGCCTACCGGGGCGAGTCCTCCCGGGTCGGCTGGACCACCGAGGCCGACCTGTTGGATGGCCCGCGCCTGGATGCCGACCTGTTGCTGGCGGAACTGACCGACCCGGCGACCACGGTCCTGCTGACCGCGGACGAGCACGGGCCGGCGGGCTGTGCAACGGTCACCGACCGCGGGGACGGGTTGTTCTACTTCGGCCTGTTCGCGGTGCGCCCCGGCGCCCAGGGCCGCGGCATCGGCTCGGCGCTGCTGGACGCCGCCGAGGCGCACGGTCGTGTCCGCGGCGGCACGACGATGGAGATGACGGTGATCAGCGTGCGGGCCGACCTGATCGCCTGGTACGCCCGCCGCGGCTACCGCGGCACCGGCGAACTTCGCCCTTTCCCGTACGGCGATGAGCGGTACGGACTGCCGCGCCGCGACGACCTCGAGTTCAGCGTGCTGCGCAAGCAGCTGGCCGCTAGCGTGCAGTAATGAGGTTGCCGGCGGTCGCGGTGGCGACCGCCGTGCTGGCCGCGCCGAGCCTGGCGCCGTCCGGTGTCCCGGCCTCCTCGGTTGGCTGCCCGAAGCCGGCCACGCACACGGTGCGCGCGGCGCCCGGCTCCGGGCACACGGTGGCGCTCACCTTCGACGACGGGCCCAGTGACTGGACGCCGAAGATCCTCGCGGTGCTCGCCCGGAAGAAGGTGCACGCCACGTTCTTCGACACCGGCAAGCACGCCGCGCAGTACCCGCATTACGTGCGCGCCGAGCTCGCCGCCGGACACGTCGTCGGCGACCACACCTGGGACCACCGCTATCCGCGCACCACCCCGTGGACCGAGGCATACCTGCGTGACCAAATCGGCCGCACGGCCAAAGAGCTGCACGAGATCACCGACGCCCCGGTGTGTCTGTTCCGCCCGCCCGGCGGGTTCTCGTCGCGCACCCTGGCGCCGGTCGCGCGCGAGTTCCGGATGAGCGTCATCGACTGGAGCGTCGACCCGCAGGACTGGAGGCAACCCGGTTACCGCTCGGCCGCGGCGACCGACCGCATCGCCACCGCCGCCCGGCCCGGCGGCCTGGCCCACCCCATCGTGATTCTGCACGCGGGCAAGGCAAGCCACGAGCCGGACTCGCAGGTGTCGTCCTACCGCGGCAACACTGTCGCTGCGCTACCGACGATCATCGACTGGTACCGCGCGCACCACTACCGGTTCGTCACGCTGCACTGAGGCGGCGTCAAATCGCTTCCACCACGGCCCGAATACGCTCCAACGTCTGGCGCATGCCCCGCACGTTGGTCTTCGTGCGCCTGGCCCCGAACAGCGTCCAGTACGCCCGGATGATCAGCGAGTCGGACAACGCGAACGACTCGGTGACCTCGGTTGCGGCCTCGTTCGCGCGCAGCGCGTAGCGCCAGGTGTTCACCCCGGAGGTGCCCGGGGCCTCGACCACGAACGCAAACACCCGTTCCGGCTCGCACTCCACCACCCGGCAGCTGGTCCAATACATGGGGCCGCGGCCGTTGCGCTTGACGTGACCCTGGAACTTCGCCCCGACCGCAGGGCCGGTGGCCCCGCCGATCCAACGACCCGCCAGTGTCTCCGGGGAGAACTCACCGATCCGGGTGACGTCGCTGACCAACGCCCACACTTCGCGCGCCGGTGCACGCATGCTCACCGTCACCGATTCCGCCAGGGGCATCATGCTGCCACCCTATGAAGCATCGCTTCGGAAGATCCGGGAAGTCTGTCGACTTGGACCGGAAAACAGCCCTCCAGCACGGTTGAAGGAGCACTGGTGACGCGAGAAGTCCGCATCGGCATCCAACTGCAACCGCAGCACGCCAGCTATCGGCAGATCCGCGACGCGGTGGCCCGGGTGGAGGACCTCGGCACCGACGTCGTCTACAACTGGGACCACTTCTATCCGTTGTACGGCGAGCCCGACGGGCTGCACTTCGAGGGCTGGACGATGCTCGGCGCCTGGGCCGAGGCCACCTCCCGCATCGAGATCGGCTGCCTGGTCACCTGCAACAGCTACCGCAATCCCGAACTGCTCGCGGACATGGCGCGCACCGTCGACCACATCTCCGACGGCCGGCTGGTGCTGGGCATCGGCTCGGGTTGGTTCCAGCGGGACTACGACGAGTACGGATACGAGTTCGGCACGGTCGGGTCGCGACTGGATGTGCTCGCCGAATCGCTGCCCCGTATCCAATCCCGGCTCAACAAACTCAACCCCGCGCCAACCCGACGCATCCCGATCCTCATCGGTGGCGGTGGAGAACGCAAAACGTTGCGTCTGGTCGCCAAGCATGCCGACATCTGGCACGGCTTCGGCTCACCCGACGAGATCGCGCACAAGTGCAAGGTCCTCGACGGCTGGTGCGCCGAGGTCGGTCGCGATCCGGCGGACATCGAGCGCTCGGTCGGGGTGGGGGAGAAGGACCCGACCGAGGTCGCCGATGACCTGCTGGCCGCCGGGGTCACCCTGTTCACCGTGGCCGCCGGCGGCCCGGACTACGACCTGAGCAGGCTCAAGGAGTGGATCCACTTCCGGGACGCCCACAACGGCTGACCGCGGCAAAATCGCCCGCGACACGTTCGGCCGTTTGACCCGCGGATGTCCGTTTGGTCCGTTACTTTGAAGCGAACGTCACATCTGATACCCGGGGAGAGGTCGATGCGTCGAGCGTTCGGGACTTTGATGGCCGCAATGATGCTCGCGGTGCTGGCGGCCGGCTCGGCGATGGCCGCGACCGCTCCGGCGGGGCCACCTGCGGCCCCCGGTGGCCCGTCGCTCCCGTTGTGCCTAGGCGTCGACGTGCTCGGTCTCGACCTAGGCCAGGGCAGCGCGTGTGCCTCCGGAGTCGCCCCGGCCTGAGGTGAGCGTTCCCCCGGACCCCTGGGCGGAGTGGCTGCTCCACCGACGCGACGGTGATGACCCGGCCACCCGGGAGGTCACCGCACGCGCGCTCGCGCGTATTCGGGACAAGGTGCTCAACGATGCGGCGGTCGCCCCCGGCGATCGCGTGCTCGACGTCGGCTGCGGCGACGGGCTGATCGGGTTGCGCGCGGCCGAGCTGGTCGGCCCCGACGGACATGTGACGTTCACTGATGTGTCCGCGTTTTTGTTGCGTCATGCCGCGGACGCCGCCGCGGCAGCCGGTCTGGACAAGCGCTGCTCGTTCGTGCAGAGCGCCTTGCCGGACCTGGCGGAGCTGCCGGACGCGTCCTTCGACGTGGTGACCATCCGCTCGGTGCTCATCTACGTCGCGGACAAGGCCGCCGCGCTGGCCGCGGTGCACCGGGTGCTGCGACCCGGCGGTCGAGTGGCGCTGTTCGAGCCGATCAACAGCTTCGGGCAGCCCGCCGACCCGAACCGGCTGTGGGGCTTCGCGGTGGACGGTGCGCTGGCCGAGGCGGCTGCGGTGAGTCGGGCCGCCGCGGCCAATGCGCCGGAGCACGCCACCATGCTGAACTTCGACGAACGTGACCTGTTCCGGCTCGTGCAGCAGGCCGGGCTGGTCGATGTGCGGATGGATTACCACGCCGAGGTCGGCGCGGGCACGCCGCCCGCCACGGACGTCGATTCCTTTCTGGCCACCGCGCCGAACCCGTTGGCGAGCAGCTACGGCGAACTGCTTGCCGCTGCGCTTGCCCCGGACGCGGCCGGCCGACTGCGTGCGCGGTTGGCCCGCGCGCTCATCGAACGCGACTTCGTGCGTCGGGCCGCCGTGGTCCACCTGGCCGCCCGCCGGCCCAGCTGAGCCGAGGGTCTGACGCCGCCTCAGTGCAGGCGCAACCGGGCGCCCAACCCACTGGCCCGGGCGGCCGGGTGCTGGACCGCGCGGGCAACCGCGTCCGCGGACCCGATCAAGCGCACCGAATCGGTGGCCCGGGTGATCGCGGTGTAGAGCGTCTGTCGGGTGGCCAGCGGAGAACTCGCCGCGGGCAGCAGCACGCTGACCGAGGCGAACTCGCTGCCCTGAGCGCGGTGCACGGTCATCGCATGCACGGGACGGTGGGCCGGCAGCCGGCCCAGCGGCACCAGGCGCACCGCGTTGCCGCGACGGAAAGCCACCCGCGGCCCGTCCTCGGTGGCCACCACCACGCCGGTGTCGCCGTTGAACAGCCCGAGATCGGCGTCGTTCTCGGTGATCAGCAACGGCTCTCCCACCCGGTGCGCGGCCACCCGCCCCGCCTCGGTCAACCAGCCGCTGACCCGTGCCGTCCAGTGCCGCACCCCGCGTGGTCCCAACCGGTGCGCGCACAACACGCGGTGCGCGTCGGCCGCCGCCAACGCCGCCGCGCCGTCGCCCGCGGTGGCGGCGTCGAACATGGCCGCGCCGGTGGTCAGCACGTCCGCGCGCAGGTCGGCCAGTACGGCCTCGGGCAGGTCGGCGTCATCGGCGACCTCCACGAACGCCACCGTGCCCGCGCCGTCCCGCAGTGCGTCCAGCGTGGCCTGTGCATCACCCCGGCGCACCGCCGCGGCCAGCGCGGCGATCTCCCCGTGTTCGTGAAACCGTCGGGTGCGGCGCAACCGCACTACATGTCCGCCGAGGGCGGAGGATTCCGGGTCGGCGGTGAGGTCGCCGAGCACGGCGCCGGCCTCCACCGACGCCAGTTGATCGGCGTCGCCGACCAGCACCAGTCGTGCGGTGGGCCGCACCGCCTCGATCAGTCGGGCCATCAGCGTCAGGGACACCATCGAGGTCTCATCGACGATCACCACGTCGTGCGGCAGGCGGTTGTCCCGGTCGTGGGAGAACCGGCTGCGGCTACCGGGCCGGAACCCGAGCAGCCGGTGCACGGTGGTGGCCGCGGGCTCGCCGACCCGGCTGCGGTCGTCCTCGCCGAACCCGGCGACCGCGCCGCGCACCGCCTCGGTCAACCGGGCCGCGGCCTTGCCGGTGGGGGCGGCCAACGCAATGCGGGGGGTGGGCCCCGGTTGGTCGTGCAGCAGCGCGAGCAGCCGGGCCACCGTGGTGGTCTTGCCGGTGCCGGGCCCACCGACGATCACCGCCAGCCGGCTGCGCACCGCCTGTTCGGCGGCCGCGCGTTGGTCGGCGTCCGCCTCCGCGCCGAACAGCCGGGCCAGCCCGGCGGCCAACCGTGCCTCGTCGAGGTCCGGAGCTGCCGCGGCGGCGCGGCTCAACAACCCGTCGGCCACCTCGCGCTCCTGGCCGAAGTAGCGGTCCAACCACATCGAGGTGCCGACCAGGCGCAGCGGCCGACCGGGCGGGTCCTCCTCGCCGGCGACCAGTGGGCTGGCCGCGCACCGCGTCACCCAGTCCGCCGGGTCCGGCCAGGGCAGCGGGATCGGCTCGAGCAGGACGCCGGTCTCCTCGCTGTCCGGGCTGGTGGTCTCCGCGGCGGTGGCCAGATCCACCACCACCGAACCCTGTCGGGTACTGCGAACGACCAGCGCCGCGGCCAGCAGCACGACCTGGTCGGTCTCCCCGCCCAGCCGGCCCAGCGTGCTCGCCACGTGCACATCCGCGGCGGTCAGCACGCCCGCGGCGTTGAACTGCGCGAGCAGGCCATCGGCCCGGCGTGCGGTGTCCGGGTGGTGTTCGGGCAGGGTGCCGATCATCTTTCACCCGCCAGGAACTCCGAGGTGGCCACCACGGCTGCCGGGGCGGGCCGCCAGGCATACACGCCGGGGACGTCCGGGCCCGCGTCCGCGCCGGACATGCCGCGTAGGAACAGGTACAGCGCACCGCGTAGGTGCCGAGCCGGGTCGTAACCAGGCTGACGCCACGTCAGATAGCGGTGCAGCGCGACCTGGTAGAGCAGCGCCTGCAGCGGGTAGTCCGCGGCGAACATGGCCGTCTGCATGGCCTCGGTGCGGTAGTGCCAGAGGTTCGGCTCCTCCTCGGCGGGATGCAGCCGGTTGGTCTTGTAGTCCACCACCAGGTAGCCCGGCGCCTCGGGGTCCGAAACCCGCAGCACCACATCGATACTGCCGGTCAGATATCCGCGCAGCGGCTGGTCGGCGAGATCGGGCGAGCTGAGCCGCGGTAGCCAGGCGCGCACCGGGTCCGCGGCGGCCAGGTGCGTCTCCAGCACCGGAGCCAGCTCGGCCAACCGGATCAACCGTCCGGGCCGGTCGCCGCCGGCCAACGGCAACTCGAACTCCAGCTCAGAAAGCCGATCGGCGGCGAAGGCACGCAGTGCCCGCCCGCTCGCGCTCACGCCCAACGGGGTGTGCAGCGCGGGCAGCAGCGCGGTCCCGAGCTCGTTCCCGGTCAACTCCGCGATCGGGGTGCGGGCCAGCGCGACGGTCGCCGCGGTCACCAGCGCGGCCACCGGGTCGGCCGCGGCCAGATCGACGGTCTCCAGCACGGTGTGCACCACCGTGCCGAACGCGGCACCGGCGGGCAGCAGGGCGAACGCCGGCGCCGGCACCACCGCGACGGGCTCGACCGGTGGGACGGCGGTGTCATCGGCGTCGGTGGGTTCGTCGACGGTGCCGGGGGATTCGGCCTCGGCGAGCCCGGCGAACAACGCCGGCCCGGCCTCGTGCGCGACCGCGGTCAACGAGCTGTACGAGCTACGCCGCCACGCGGTGTCCAGGGTGCGGTCGAAGCGGGCCGCCACCGGCTCGCCCACCGGCGCCGCGGCCGGGGTCCACCGTGGCGTCGCGGAGAGCACCGCGGTGACCACCGCCAGGCTGCCGGCGGACGCCGCCGCGCGTTCGCCGATCAGCGTGCGGGCGCCGGACTCGTCGGGCACCGGCACCCGGGCCGGTGGACTGCCGGGGCCGCGCGGGCGGCACAACAAGCGGTGCACCGCGGACTCCGCGGTGATCGTGGATCGGGCCCACCACACGGTCAACGCGGACCGCGCCCTGGTCGTCGCGACGTAGAGCAGTCGCAGGTCCTCCCCGGCGTCCTCCCGCTGGTGCGCCCGCACCGCCTCGACCCAGCCCGCTCCGCTCGGCCCGCCGACGTCGCGGCAGCGGCGACCCTGCTTGTCGTGGAACAGCGCCACCGCCGGTTCGCTCACGTTGCGGTCCCAGCCGAACGGCACGTACACCAGCGGGAACTCCAAGCCCTTGCTGGCATGCACCGTGACCACCTGCACCGCGGCCGCGTCGGAGTCCAACCGGCGGCTGCGTTCCGGGTTGCCCTGCGGTGTCGCCGCCTCCTCGATGCGGCGGCGTAGCCAGGTCAGCAGAGCGGGCAGGCCCAGCCCGTCGCGCAGCGCGGCCGCGTGCAGGATCTCCCCGACGTGACGCAGATCGGTGGCGTGCCGTTCCCCCCCGACCTGGCCGAGCAAACCGGCCATCGTGGCGTGGGCGGCGTCCACCGCGGTGAGCAACGCGGCCACCCCACGCTCGGCCAGCACTGCGCTCCACCCGCGCAGCTGGTGCGCCAGGACGTCGTGCGCCGCTTCGCCACCGGCGTCCAACGCGGCCGCGTCCCAACCGATGAACGCGGAGACCGCCAACCGGCGCACCCGACCGACCCGATGCGGTTGTTCCACTGCCTCCAGCAACACCAGCCAGTCCCGCGCGGCCGCGGTGGCGAACACGTTGCTGGTGGCCCGCAGCACGCTGGGCACTCCGACCGCGACCAACGCGTCGCGCGCCTGCTCGGCCTGCAGATTGCTGCGCACCAGCACCGCGATGTCGCCCGGCCGCACCGGCCGCCATGGACCTGACGGGTCATCAGCGATGGTGCTGCCCTCGCCGAGCACCTCGACGATGGCGGCCACCAGATCGCGGATCACCAACGGGCGCACGCCGTCCACCAGCGGCGCACCGTTGCTCTTGGTGGGCAGCCCGGCGGTGGGCACGATGCGCACCTGCACGGGTGGGCGGGCATCGGGGGTGCGCAGCAACGGTGCCGGTCGCCCGGCGGCCACCGGGCCGACCACGATCTCGTCCTCGCCCAACGCGGCGCCGTCGAACAGCGTGTCCAGGCCGCGCAGCAGCGCGGCGTCGCTGCGCCAGTTGAAGTGCAGCGTGGCACGGGTGTCCGCGACCGTGGCGGCGGCGAGGTAGCTGTGCACGTCCCCGCCGCGGAAGGCATAGATGGCCTGCTTCGGGTCGCCGATCAACACCAATGTGGCGTGGCCGTGGAAGGCGCGGTGCAGGATCTCCCATTGCACCGGGTCGGTGTCCTGAAACTCGTCGACCAGCACGAATCGGTAGCGGCCACGCAGCCGCGCGGCCACGGTCGGGCCGTCCTCGGAGTGCGCGAGCACCGCGGCCAGGTGGGCCAATAGGTCGTCGAAGCTCATCGCCCGACGCTCGCGCAATCGGCGGGCGACTTCGGTGCGTACCGCGGTGGCGAACCGGGACCGGGTGCCGGCCCGCTCGTCCGGCTCGTCGCCGTCGGGCAGCAGTCGGGCATGGGTGTCCGTCGCGGCCTCGCGGGCGATGGCCAGGGCGTCCTTGGCACCGAACAATGGATCCCCGGTCGGTGCCCAGCGCCGTAGGTACAGGTCGAGAGCGACCTCCTGGACCAGATCGCCGAGATCCTCGAGCAACTCCGTCGAGGGATCCGCGTCCGCCGCGGTGCCCAGCGAGCGGATCACCAACTGGCAGAAGCCGTGCGTGGTGGCGATGGTGGCCGCGTCGAAGTCCACGCACGCCCGGGCCAACCGGACCTGCCGGGCGGCCACCTCCGGCGGGCTGCCCGCGGCCAGGTGGGCCAACAACGGATCGGGGTGCGGGCCGGGTCCCAGCGCCAGCACGTCGCGTGCTTCGCTCAACCGTTCGCGGACCCGCTCGCGCAGCTCGCGGGTGGCGGCGCGGCCGAAGGTGATGAGCAGGACGTCGCGCAGGTCGGCCGCACCTTCCGCGACGAACCGGGTCAGCAGTGCGGCGATCGTCCAGGTCTTACCGGTGCCCGCGGAGGCCTCCAACAGCGTGGTGCCGGTGGGCAAGGCACCGAGCACGTCGAACGGCACCGGGGAAGGTGAGTGTGTGGTCATGGCGACCCGCGCCGTTCCGCGGCGAACACCGGCGCCCACACGGTGGCAGCCATCGTCGCCAACCGCGCGATGCCGAGGTCGGCCAAGGTCGCGTCCCGACCCCAGACCAGTCGGTGCGCGTCCTCGACGACCTCCCCGCCCCAGCGGGTACGCCATTCCCGTTCCGCCGCGGCCAACGCGTTGTCCGGGTTCATGCCGCGGTGCACGGCGAGGGCGTAGGCGTGCGCGGTGTTCACCGGCAACGGCAGCGGAGCGCGGCGGCCCTCGTCGGCGAGCGCGATCAACTCGGCCAACGCCGCGGTGGCCACCTCGGCGGACACCGGTCCGAACACCTTGCGTGCGGCGTCCTTACGGTCCCGACCGGCCACCACGGCCTGCCAGGCCCGGCCGGGTCGCGACACGGTCAATGCCAGCAGGTCCATCCACGCGCCGAGCAGATGCTTGGCCGCCACCTTCGAGTACGAGACCCGCAGCACCGTGTCCCCGCGCACGCCACCGACCGTGCCGCGTAGCGTGCGTGCGACGCCGACCACGCGCAGGTCCACGTCGACGTCCAGGTTCTCCGCGGAGACCGCCAGGTAGGGCCGGGCCAGCACCGCGACGGTCTCCGCCGTGCTGCCGATGCGTTTCGCCTCCCGCTCGCCCAATGCGGCCGGCGGCAACGCGCCCCGGCGTTGCTCGATCGCGATGCAGTGACCCGGTGGTACGTCCCGCAACCGGGCGGCCAAAAACCGATCGCCGATCTCCCACTCGGCCAGCCCGCTGAGCTCCACCGGCAGCGTCGCGGGTGGTTCGGGGTCCTCGGTGGACAACCGCACGCCGAGGCGTTGCTCCAGGAATCCGCGCGCCGGGCTGAGCAGCATGCGGCGCAGGTCGTTCAGCTCCACGTCGCCCGCGGGCAAAGCCGGCAACGGCTCGGCGACCAGCCGGGGCCGGGGGCGGCGTTCGGAGAGCATCGCCCGGGCGCCGGCCAACGCGGCGGGGTCAAAGCTGACGGTACGTCGGATCGTGCCGCCGGCGCCCACCCCAAAGTTGCGTGGGTCGAACGGCTGCAGCGGGTGACGCACCGTCACGGCATCGCGTACCCGGCCGCCATCGGGCAGCCGGGCCACGGTGCCCAGTGCATCCGCCAGTTCACCCAGCGGAACGGCGGGCGGCACCGCCAAGCCGGTGCGTTCGTCGGCCCCGGTGTACAGCACGATCAGGTGCTCGCCGGCCGCACACACCGCGTCCAGCAACAGTTGGCGGTCCTCCGCCCGCGGGTCGCGTTCCCCATCGCGCGGGGCGCGGGCCAGCAGGTCGTCGCCGTCCACCACCCCCGCCCGGGGGAACGCCGCGTCGTCCAGTCCGAGCAGCACCACCACCCGGTGCGGTACCGAGCGCATCGGCACCAACGTGCAGACAGTCAAGGTGCCGGTGCGGAACCCGGATCGAGTGGGCCGGCCGGAGGCGCGGGCGGCCCACAACGCGGTCATGTCCTTCAGGCTCAGCTCGATGTCGGAATCGCCCGCCGCTTCGGCGATCTCGGCCACCTCGGTGGTGAGCGCCGCGCCCTGCCAGGACTCCAGCGGCGCGGCCACCGCGAGTACCGCGTCGGCGAGTGACCGGGTCCATTCGGCCACCGGCTGCGCAGACGTGAACGCGAGCACCGCGGCATGCACCCGGTCAATGAATTCGGCGAACCGGCCGAGGCGGTCCAGGTCCGCGGAGTCCACGTCGTCCACCGGGACCGCGTCGGCCAGCCACCCGCTGCCGTCCTCCATGGCGGCGCCGAGCAACAACCGGTCCAGCCCGTCCCGCCAGGTGCCCTGCGCGGTGTTGGACAGCTTGTACCGCGCGCGGTGTGGGCCGTCGAGCCCCCAACAGATGCACGCATCGGCGACCCAGCCGCGCAGCCGCGCGACGTCGTCATCATCGAAACCGAAGCGGCGGCGCACCGCGGGGGAGGAGGCCAGGTCCAACATGTCCGGCACGGTGACCCGACCGGCGGCCAGCCGTAGCAACGTCGCGGCCACCGCGAACAACGGATTTGCGCTGTGCGCGGACCGGTCGGCCAGCCGCACCGCGAGTGCGGCGGCCGGGTGCGCGAGCGCCGCGTGCTCCTCGGCGTCGACCCCGCCGCCGAACGCCGCGGCGATCAACGGCGCGAACTCCTCCACGTCCGGGCACATCACCACGATGTCCCGTGGCTGCAGACTCGCATCGGCCGCCAGCCGTTCCAACACCACCTCGCGCAGCACCTCGACCTGCCGGGTGCGGCCGTGGCAGGCGTGGAAGGCGACGCTGGTGTCGTCGCGATCCAACGGCAGGGCAGTGGCGGGCACCGCGTCCAGGGCCAGCGCCACCTGTAACCGGCCGAGCAGGGTGTCCGGCCGGGGCGGCGCCGGAAGCACGTGATCGACCAGGTCCGGCGCGAGCGCCAACAATCGTCGCTGCAACGCCTGGACATCGCGGGACAACGAGATCAGCAACGGGTGGTGGCCCTCCCGGCCCTCGGCCACCGCGGCCCACAACGCCGGGGAGGCGTGGTTCAGCCACAGGTGCACCTCGCGGTGCCCGGCCAACGCGGCCAGCACCTGCAGCCGGGAGGTCGACAACCGGTTCGCGCCATAGACGGAGAACCGCTCCGGCAACGCCGCCAGCTCCGGGTGTGCGTGCAACCGGGCCAACGCCGCGGGCAGTTGCTCGGCCGGCGCCGGCCCACCGATCCGCTCCCGCAGCATCCGCCAGATCCGCGGCTGCCAGCGCAGATCCGGCGGCAATGGGTCGGTCTCGGTGTCGTCCAGCCCGGCCGCCCAGCCGGCCAGCATCCCCGGCCGCTCGCGGCCGTAGCGCACGAACGTCGCGGCCAACCGCGCCGCGGCGGGGAACCGGCGGTCGCCCTCGGCGAGCCGGCGGGCGAGTCGTTCGTCGGCGCCGTCCAGCACCGCGAGCAGCGGCCACACCAACCGCTCGGCGTCCCACGGATCCCCGTCATCGGCGGCATCCGGCAGGGCCGCGGCCAATGCCGCGTCCAGCAGCGGACCGGGCGCGGGGAACAGCACGTTCGCGCACACCCCCGCCCCGCCGTCGCCCGCACCGAGCACGTGCGACAGCCGCTGGGCGAGCCAGCGCTCCACACCCTTGGCGGGCACCGCGACGATCTCCGCGGCGAACACATCGCCGACCGGAGTGCCGAGCAACGCGGCCAGGCCCTCGACCAGAACGTCCGCATCCGCGGACCGGTGCACGTGCAACATCGCCGCTCACCTTCTCAGCAGCCACCGACAACTCCTACGTCGCATCCACCACCCACCCCCCGTCCGCCCTTGGCGTGTGGGGCTATCACGCGCCGTGGATAGCCCCACACGCCATGAGAGGTGTGGTGTTGGCGGGGTGGAACGATGCGCGGATGCTGCTGCCCGACGGACTGCGCACCCCGGCGCTGCTGGTCGACCTGGACCGGCTGGAGGCCAACGTGGCGGGCATGGCCGCTCGGGCGGCCGAGGCCGGCTTCGCGCTGCGCCCGCACGCCAAGACCCACAAGTGTCTGCAGGTCGGGCAGCGACAACTGGCCGCCGGCGCCGCTGGACTGACCGTGGCCACGGTCGCCGAGGCCGAGGTGTTCGCGACGATCTGCCCGGACCTTTTCATTGCCTATCCGCTCTGGGTGGACGCCGAGCGCGGCGCCCGGCTGCGCGGGCTGCGCGAGCGGGTCAGGTTGTCGGTGGGCGTGGACTCCGCGGAGGGCGCCGCGGCCCTGGCCCGGCAGGCCGGCGCCGGCCTGGACGTCCTGGTGGAGATCGACAGCGGTCATCACCGCACCGGGGTCACGCCCGACCGGGCCGGTGAGGTAGCGGCCGCTGCGGCCCGGGCTGGGCTGGTGGTGCGCGGGGTGTTCACCTTCCCCGGCCATTCCTACGCGCCCGGCGCGGGCGCGCCCGCCGCGCATGACGAAGCGCAGGCGTTGGCGGCCGCAGCCGCGGCGCTGCACGCCGTGGGCCTGGACGCGGTGATCCGCAGCGGCGGCTCCACCCCGAGCATCGGCCACACCTCGGGTGGGACGGTCACCGAGGCCCGCCCCGGTGTCTATGTATTCGGTGACACCCAGCAGCTCGAACTCGGCGCGATCGGTCCGGACCACCTCGCGTTGGTCGCGGTCGGCACCGTCGTGCACCGCGGCCCGGAGAAGGTGGTGCTGGACGCGGGCAGCAAAGTGTTGGGCGCGGACCGACCGGCGTGGGCGTCCGGATTCGGTTACCTGCCGGCCCACCCCGAGGCCGCGGTCATTGGATTGTCCGAACACCACGCGACATTGCGCTGGCCGGGTGAACTTCCGGAGCTCGGCAGCCCGGTTGCGGTGGTCCCGAACCACGTCTGCAACGCGGTGAACCTGGCCGATGAGCTGCTGATCACGCGTGCGGGCCGCGTGATCGAGGCCTGGCCGGTCGCCGCACGCGGGGCAAATACCTGACGGGACGAAAACTCGGGCGCCGCGCCCTTGCCGGGTCCGAACGGGGCAATCCCGGACCGCTTTCCACAATTCGTCATTCCACGACGGTGCCCACATTTGCGCGCATAGCCTGCGCGCACGGTTCAGGGCAGTTGAGGGGATGTCGCGACACCGGGGGGAGCGGGATGCAACGTGGCCATTGAGCGCGTGCGGGTGCGTCTGGTCGCCCTTGCGGCATTTGCCGCGCTCGGCGTCGCCGCGTTCGGCCCGGCCGCGGCCGCGACCCGGGCGGTGCCCGGCCCGCGCTGGGTGCAGGTACAGGCCGCGCAGCGCGCGGATGCGCACCCGTTCCGCTCGGAGGTGCTGCACAACCGGTACCTGATCACGTTCGACCCCCGGACCAGCAACGACGAGGTGGGCAGCGCGCTGCGGCACGCCGAGGCGGCGGGTGGCGAGGCCTACTACCGCTACTCCCGCGCGGTGAAGGGCTTCGCGGCCGAGCTCACGCCGGAGGCGCTGCGCCGACTGCGCACCGATCCGTCGGTGGCCGGCATCGAGCCGGACGCAACGATCGCCATCGCGTCCAGCGAACCCAACCCGCCCAGCTGGGGGCTGGACCGCATCGATCAGCACACGCTGCCCCTGGACAACGACTACAGCTGGTCGGAAACCGGTAAGGGCGTCACCGCTTACATCATCGACACCGGCATCCGGTCCACCCACCAGGACCTCGCGGGTCGCGTACTACCGGGGTACAACATCGTCGATGACGGCCATGGCACCGAGGACTGCAACGGACACGGCACGCACGTCTCCGGCACCGTCGGCGGCACCACCTACGGCGTGGCCAAGCAGATCGATCTGGTGCCGGTGCGCGTGCTGGACTGCGACGGCACCGGGACCATCTCCGGCGTGGTCAAGGGTGTGGACTGGGTGACGGCTCATCACGACGGTCCGTCGGTGGCCAACATGAGCCTCGGTGGGGTCACCTCCGACACCCTGGACGCCGCGGTCGCGAACTCGATCGCGCACGGGGTCAACTACGTGGTGGCCGCGGGCAACGACGACGACGAGGCCTGCGCGTACTCACCGGGCCGGGTACCCGCGGTGATCACGGTGGGCGCCGTCGGGCGCACCGACGCCCGCGCGGAGTTCTCCAACTACGGCCAGTGTGTGGACCTGTGGGCGCCGGGTGAGGACATCGTGTCCGACTACGGCACCGGCGACAGCGACATCTCCACGCTGTCCGGCACCTCGATGGCCTCCCCGCACGTGGCCGGTGTGGTCGCCCAGTACCTGCAGGCCAATCCGAATGCCACCCCGGCACAGGTGCACGCCGCGATCGTCGGGTCCAGCAGCCCCAACGTGCTCTCCGACCTCGGCGACGGCTCGCCGAACAAAATGTTGTTCTCGCTGCTGCCCGCGCTGCTGAGCGGGCACGGCCCGACGATCAACCCGCCGCTGATGGTGCTGGGCCCGGCCACGACAAAGTCGGACGTGTCCGCGCCGGTGCAAATCCTGCTCGGGGCCGGCACCGATCCGGCCGAGGCGATCAAGAGCTACGAACTGCAACGCAGCGATGACGCCGGCAAGACCTGGTCCGACATCCCGTTGCCACAGCCGTTGGCCCGATCCGTGGTCACCACCATGAACACCCGCACCGTGCTGCTGCGCGCCCGCGCCCTGGATCCCGCGGGTCACGCGGGACCGTGGGCCACCGGCCCCACGGCGCAGTTCACGCTGTCCGACCAGAACACCCGCACCGCCTACGCGCCGAGCGCTCGGTGGTTCAGCGTCAACGTGCCCGACGCGCAGGACGGCACCCTGGCGATGAGCAGCGACGACGGTGCCACCGCCACGTTCACCTTCACCGGCACCCAGTTCGCCTGGATCGCCGACGAGTCCAGCGCCCGCGGCCAGGCCGCGGTGATTATCGATGGTGTGCAACAGGCCGTGGTCGACCTCTACTCGGTCACCCCCGGCGCGCAGCGCGTCGCCTACCTGGGCACCGGGCTGGCGTCCGGCGCCCACACCGTGATGATCAAGGTTCTGCACCGCAAGAACGCCGCGTCCACCGGCTACCTGGTCGGGGTGGACGGCTGGGCCACCGCCGGCTGACGGCGAGGTATCAGGCGCCGCACGCGGCGGCGTGCCGGACGGCATACCGGTCCGCCAACCCGTGCAGGGCGCCGGCGCAGTCCCCGGAAAACGACGAGCCGTGCATGATCGCCAACGTGGTCGGGTTCAGCTCGGCCAGCCGCCGGATGGTCGGCGCGGTGTCCGGGGTCAACGAGGTGCCCCGGAACATGGTCTCGGCCGCATCGGCCGGCTCGACCACGTCGGATTCGGTCACCGCGGGCCCGCGGCCCAGATGGGCGAACAGGTCGCTGCAGAACAACGTGCCGGTGACTTCCTCGTACAGCAACCGCGCGTCCCAGCCGTGCGGCACGTGCGGGGTGTCCAGGTGTCGCACTCGCTTGCCGCCGAGGTCGATCACCTCGCCGTCGGCCAGTGGTCGGGGCGGGCGGTCGGCGAGGTCGTTGAGCGAGACCATGCAGCCCATCGCGCCGTGCGCCACCTCGGCCTGTGGGGCAGCAGCCAGGAACGCGTTCATCCCGCCGCTCTCGTCGGCCTCCAGATGGTCGAAGGTGATCCAGCGCAGCGATTCGACCGGCAGCACGGTGGACACCGCGGCGCTGACCAGCGGGAACATCGCCCGGTGCCCGCAGTGGAAGAGCAGCGGCTGCTCGGCCCGGATCAGGAACTGGTGGAAGGTGAACCCGGTCGGACCGATGTCCCGGACGAACGTGGCGATGCGAAATATGTCCTGGGCGATCTCGTCGATCGTGGTGTCCGGTGCGCCGTCCATCATTTCTCCCTACCATGGGTTGCGGGTCCGTACGGGTGCGCCATGTGTCCCCGGGTCTCATTTGAAAAAGCCGTCGCGGGAACCCAGTTCGGCTGGGGCCGCGTTCGTGCGAAGCGCCGCGAGGCGACCATCGCACCACGACGGACCCAGCCAGCCCACCGGTAACGCCGGTGGGCTGGTGTTCTTAACGGCTCGCGGCCACCCGACGTAACACCTCGACGGAATCCGAGGTGACGCCGTCCACCCCGAGGTCGATCAGCGCCGTGGCCCGCGCCGAATCGTTCACCGTCCAGGTCATCACCGGTGTCCCGGCCGCGTGCAGCCGCGCCACCACCTCCGCGGTCAGCAACCGGTGTTGCACGGTCACCGCGGCGTCCGGCACCGGTGCTCCGGACAGCACGGTGGCCAGCGCGGTCGGGTCGGCCACCGTGCGCCAGGTGGGATAGCCGTGCCCGCGCAATGCCTCCAGCGTGTGCCAGCCCTTGGTGCTGACCAGGCAGCGTGCCGGGTCCAACCCGTCCGCGACGAGATACTCCACGAGTTCCGCCGCCGCCTCGCCGGTGTCGGTCTTCAGGTCCAGCAGGATCCGCGCCGGTTCCGGCACCATCGCCACCGCGCCGGCCAACGCGATCTCCCGCGCGGCTCGCCGCCGCACGGTCAGCGACCAGCGATCCCGGCGTAACCGACCCAGCCCGCCGAGCGGCAGGAAGTGCGAGCTGACCAGCACCCCGTCGATGGCCTGCACATCGATCTCGAACACCGACACCCCGAGCGCCACCAACTCCGCGCACCCGGCGGCCGAGGCCGGCGCGCGGTGCGCGATCGCCGTCACCACGCGCCCAGCCTGCCAAGCCGCTGCGGCTATTCCGACGCCAGGTAGGACAGACTGGACCCAGCCAGCCACCGATCAGGAGAAGGTCAGGCACCCATGTCGTTGCAGAAGGGCGAGCGAGCCCCGGACTTCGAGCTGCCCGACCAGGCCGGCACGCCGCGTCGGTTGACCGACCTGCTGGCCAGCGGTCCGGTGGTGCTGTTCTGGTTCCCGGCGGCGATGACCCCGGGGTGCACCAAGGAGGCCTGCCACTTCCGCGACCTCGCCGCGGAGTTCGCGAAGATCGGTGCGCAACGGATCGGCATCAGCACCGACGACGTGACCAAGCAGAAGCAGTTTCACGACAAACACGGTTTCGACTACCCATTGTTGTCCGATGCCTCCGGTGCGGTCGCGGCGCAGTACGGGGTCAAACGTGCCGGGATGCTCGGACGGTTGGCGCCCACCAAGCGGGTCACCTATGTAATCGGCGCGGACCAGACGATCCTGGACGTGATCAGCTCGGAACTGAAGTTCGCCGACCACGCCGACAAGGCGTTGGCCACGCTCGGCGCCGGCTGACTTCGGGCCCCGGGAGCCGCGACCGACGATGGCTGACGCCGCCCAACTGCTGGCCGCATTCGCCCTGGTGCTGGCCTGCGGGGTCTTCGTGTCCGCGGAGTTTGCGCTGCTCTCCGTCAACCGGCCGGCGGTGGAGAAGGCCGCGCGCGACGGTGATCAGGGCGCCCGCGGGGTGCTCACCGCGCTGCAGTCGCTGACCACGCAACTGTCCGGGGCGCAGGTCGGCATCACGCTGACGAACCTGGCCATCGGGTTCCTGGCCGAGCCCGCGGTCTCCGACCTGCTGCGCCCGCCGTTTCTGGACTGGGGCCTGTCCCGCGGTGCGGCGGACACGCTGTCCGCCGCCACTGCGCTGGCCGCGGCCACCGTGGTGACCATGGTGATCGGCGAGTTGGTCCCGCAGTATCTGGCGCTGGCCCACCCGACCGCGGTGGCCCGCTTCGTGCAGCGGCCGCTGCGCGTGTTCACCGTGGTCACCACCCCGCTCTCGCACGGCTTGAACGCGGCCGCCAACCGCGTGGTCCGCTCGTTCGGTGTGGAACCCAGGGAGGAGTTGGCGCAGGCTCGCAATCCCGAGGAGCTGGTGTTCCTGCTGCAGCACTCCGCCGAGCAGGGCACGCTGCCCGACACCACCGCGGACCTGTTGCGCAAGGTGCTCACCTTCGACGACAAGCACGCCTCGGATGTGATGACCCCGCGCTTCCGGGTGGCCACGGTCAGCGCCGCGGACACCGTTTCCGAGCTGTTGGACACCGCCCGGCAGACCGGTCGCAGTCGGTTCCCGGTGGTCGGGGAGACCGTCGATGACGTGCGCGGGGTGGTCAGCCTGCTGGACGCCTACGCGGTGCCCGTCGAGCGCCGCGCACAGACCCGGGTCGGGGAGATTGCCTCCGCGCCGCACCTGGTGCCCTCCGTGCTGCCGGCGGACGACCTGTTGGCCGGGCTGCTGGGGGAGTCCCGGCAGTTGGCGATCGTGCTCGACGAGTTCGGCGGTCTGGACGGGGTCGTGTCGTTGGAGGACCTGCTCGAGGAACTCGTCGGTGATGTGCTCGATGAGCACGAGCACGATCCCTCGCCGTACGGGATGCCCGATCTGAACGCCGAGGGCACCTGGACCCTGTCCGGGCTGCTGCGCCCCGACGAGGTCGCCGAGCACACCGGGGTCGAGATCCCGGACGGCGGCGCGGTCTACGAAACCTTGGCCGGCCTGGTGATGGCCACCCTGGGCAAGGTGCCCGCCGCGGGCGATGAGGTGCAGATCGACGGCGTACGACTGCGGGTGCTGAGCATGGACGGCCGCCGGGTCGACCAGGTCGAGTTGTTCGCCCCGCCGCCCACAGAGCCCGAGGAGGGGGAGGAGGTATGAGCGGGGCGCTGCTGGTGTCGGTGCTGCTGTTGGCCGCCAATGCCTTTTTCGTCGCTGCTTCCTTCGCGCTCGTGTCGGCCCGACGCTCGCAGATCGAGCCGTGGGCCGCGGCCGGATCGCGGCGGGCGCGCCGGGCCCTGCACGCGATGGAACACCTGGCCGAGCAGATGGCCGGTGCGCAACTGGGCATCACGGTGTGCTCGGTGGGTTTGGGTGCGCTCGCCGAACCTGCGCTGTCCGACCTGCTCGACGGGCCGGTACGTGGCGTCGGCCTGCCCAGCGGCTCGGTTGAGCCGATCGCGTTCGTGCTGGCGCTGCTGATCGTGGTGTTCGCCCATGTGCTGCTCGGCGAGATGGTGCCGAAGAACTTCACGCTCGCGCTGCCGGAGCGCACGGTGGTGGCCCTCGGCCCGCCGCTGAGCCGGTTCTCCCGGGCCCTGGGCCCGGTGCTCTTCGCGATCCGGGGCAGCGCCAATGCTGTGCTGCGGGTGCTGCGGATTTCACCGACCGACGCGGTGGAGCACGCCTTCGGGCTGCCGGAGGTGGCCGCCATGGCCGCCGAGTCGCACCGGGAGGGCCTGCTGGATGACGAGGAGTACCGCTTGATGGCCCGAGCGCTGGACTTCACCACCGCGCGGGCCGCGGACGTCGCGATCCCGATGGCGAAGCTGCACACCCTGCCGGTCGGGGCCGGTTCCGCCCGGGTGGAAGAGCTCGCCGTGCGGACCCGACACATGCGCTTCCCGGTACTGGACCCGGCGGGCCGAGTGGTGGGCTATGTACACGCGAAAGACCTGTTGCACGGGGTCAATGGGGACGGTCGCGGGACCCCGCAGCTACGCCCACTGCCGGTGATCGCGGCGGAAACCCCATTGCCGGAGGCGCTGACCATGCTGCGCGAGGCGCGAGCCCCCATGGCGGTGATCGGCAACCGGGCCCGACCGACCGGTGTGCTCACCCTCGACGACGTGGTCGTGGCGCTCGTTCGAGCGGGTCGGCCGACCCCGCCCGTAGCCCCCTGACCTGTATAAATACGGTCATCATTGGACACGACACGCGCGGCCCGGCACGCCACGCGGAAGCAATTTGACTCTCCTCGGACGCGCTCGTAATGTTGCGCCGTCGCCTGAACGGGAGCACCGGACACACTGTGGCCGGTCCTTTGGCGGCCCCCGGAAAAGTCTTCAACCGCGAGGCCACATCGGCTGAGCGGTTGAACTGCTGTGGGGAGCAGGTCCGCGGAAACCCCGATTTGACGGGGTAGAGGCAAATGCGTAAGCTAGGAGAGTTGCCCCGAAAACGGTTGAGAGACCCGAAATCGGTGTGCATCCGTACCTTGAGAACTCAACAGCGTGCCGAAAGTCAATGCCAAATAACCCCGTGGGTGGGTGCCTTTAGTGCACCCACGAAACGGATTCCTTTGGTCGTCGGAACGGGTTCGTCAGTGGCCCGAACCGACTGCCAGGACACTCCGGTGTCTGCTCCGCTGCTTCGCCGCAGTGGGGTGCACGACAAAGACATCAACGGAGAGTTTGATCCTGGCTCAGGACGAACGCTGGCGGCGTGCTTAACACATGCAAGTCGAACGGTGAACCACTTCGGTGGGGATCAGTGGCGAACGGGTGAGTAACACGTGGGCAACCTGCCCCTAGCACTGGGATAACCCCGGGAAACCGGGGCTAATACCGGATATGACTCCGAGCGGCATCGCTTGGGGTGTAAAGGATTCTGGCTAGGGATGGGCCCGCGGCCTATCAGCTTGTTGGTGGGGTAACGGCCTACCAAGGCGACGACGGGTAGCCGGCCTGAGAGGGCGACCGGCCACACTGGGACTGAGACACGGCCCAGACTCCTACGGGAGGCAGCAGTGGGGAATA
>DASXPS010000166.1 GCA_036493475.1 Sporichthyaceae bacterium
CGAACCGCATCAGCCCGAGCAGTGCGACTTCAAGCCGCAGGTGCTGCTGGACATCACCGAGGTGTTCAGCGTGAAGCGGCGCGCGATGGAATGCCTGGTGGCGCAGCAGCACATGTGGGACTACTACACCGACCTGGCCCGCCGCCGCGGGGTCCAGCTGCGCCGTAACGCGGGTCCGAACCTGGGCCTGGCGCACGACACGATGGCAGAGGCCTACATGCGCGTCTACCCGCAAGTCACCGGGGCGCTCCAATGAAGAACGTGGTGGTCACCGGCTGCCCGCGCGCCGACCTCGGCGCGCTCGCCCGGTTCGGCGTCGCCACCGTGCACGAGGCGATCGGCCGCACCGGCTACCTCGGCCCGGGGATCCGCCCGGTCCACCTGGGGTCGCGGATCGGCGGCACCGCGGTCACCGTGGTCTGCTGGCCCGGCGACAACCTGATGATCCACGCCGCGGTGGAGCAGTGCCGCTTCGGTGACGTGCTCGTCGTCACCACCACCTCGCCGTCCACCGACGGCGCGTTCGGCGAGCTGCTCGCCACGGCGCTGCACCACCGGGGCGTCCGCGGCCTGGTCACCACCGGCGGCGTGCGGGACGTGGCCGAGCTGCACGAGATGAGCTTTCCGGTGTTCTGCGCCGCGGTGTCGGCCCAGGGCACGGTCAAGGCTACGCCCGGCGCGGTCAACGTTCCGGTCAGCATCGCCGGCCAGCAGGTACTGCCCGGTGATGCGGTCCTCGCCGACGACGACGGGGTCGTGGTGGTGCCACGGCAGGCGGTCCCCGGCGCCCTGACCGCGGCCCAGGCGCGGGCCGACAAGGAGCGCGCGTCCCGGGCTGCGTTCCGCCGTGGGGAACTGGGCCTGGACCGGTACGGGCTGCGCTCGGTGCTGTCCGAGCTTGGCATCGAGTACGTGGACTACCACCGCTATCAGGAGGCGGGCCCGTGACCGGGCCCGGTGGCACACCCGCGCCCGCGGACGGCGTGCGGTGCATGCTGATGCGCGGCGGCACCTCCAAGGGCCTGTACTTCCTGGCCGATGACTTGCCCGCCGATCCTGCGGTGCGGAATGCGCTGCTGCTGGCGGTGATGGGCAGCGGCCACCCGATGCAGGTCGACGGGGTCGGCGGCGCGCACCCGCTGGCCGCTAAGGTCGCGGTCGTGTCGCCGTCGCAGCGCGAGGACGCCGATATCGACTACCTGTTCCTGCAGCTCGGGGTGGACGAGCCGACGATCACCGACCGGCAGAACTGCGGGAACATCCTCGCCGGGGTCGGCCCGTTCGCCGTCGAGCGCGGGCTGATCGGCGCGGGCGGCGAGTCGACCACCGCCCGGATCCACATGGTCAACTCCCGCGCCGTGGTGACCGCCACGTTCGCCACGCCCGGCGGCGAGGTCCGGTACGCCGGGGACACCGCCATCGCTGGCGTTCCTGGCGCCGCCTCGCCGATCCTGCTCCGGTTCACCGATACCGCCGGCTCGGCCACCGGGCGCCTGCTCCCCACCGGCAGCGTGTGCGATGTCATCGACGGCATCGCGGTGAGCTGCGTCGACAACGGCATGCCGGTGGTGGTTGCCAGGGCGGCGGACTTCGGGCTTACCGGATACGAGCCGGCCGAGGAGTTGGCCGGGAACGAGGAACTGGCCCGCCGGGTGCAGGCGCTGCGGCTGGCCGCCGGGAAGCTGATGGGGCTCGGTGACGTTTCCGGCCTCTCGGTGCCCAAGACGACCCTGATCAGCGCGCCCCGCGACGGCGGGGCGATTTGCACTCGCACCTTCATTCCGGTCCGGCCGCACACCTCGATCGGGGTGCTCGGCGCGGTGACCGTCGCCACCGCCCTGCTGCTCCCCGGCGGCATCGGCGCTGAGCTTGCCCGGTTCCCCGCGGCCGGGCACGTGGCCGACATCGAGCATCCCACCGGGCGCCTGGAGGTCGAAGTCGAACTCGACACCTCCGGCAGCCCGCCGCGCGTGGTGCGGGCGGGTGTCGTCCGCACCGCCCGCAAGCTGTTCGACGGGACCGTCTACCCGGCCCCGATCACCCGGTAAGGAGGCGACGATGCCCCTGCTGCACGACATAGCCCACCTCGGCCACGCCGAGCTGCTCACGCCCGAGCCGGACAAGAGCCTGTGGTTTTTCACCGAAGTGCTCGGGCTGACCGAGAACGGCGCCAGCGGAGATTCGGTCTACCTGCGCACCTGGGACGACTACGAGCACCACAGCC
This sequence comes from Sporichthyaceae bacterium, assembly GCA_036493475.1. Taxonomy (NCBI): domain Bacteria; kingdom Bacillati; phylum Actinomycetota; class Actinomycetes; order Sporichthyales; family Sporichthyaceae; species Sporichthyaceae bacterium. The sequence goes on from DASXPS010000166.1 coordinate 2,225, forward strand.
TGAAGCTGACCGCGGCGGGCACGTCCGGCATCCGCCGCACCGGCCTGAGGGCCAGCAGCGAGGAGGCGCTGAAGAGGCGGGTGGCCGGGATCGAGGCTGCGGGCCTCGGCGTCGGCTGGCGCGACGGCGACGCCGGGCTCGGGCCCACCTACCTGTTCCGCGATCCGGACGGGCACGAGTTCGAGCTGTACTGGGAGACCGAGTGGTACCGGCCGGACGGCCCGCTGAAACCCGCGCTGAAAAACCAGGCGCAGGCGTACCCCGGGCGCGGCGTGTCAGTCCGGCGGCTCGATCACGTCAACTTCCTGGCCGCGCTGGCCCAGCCGAACGGGGACTTCGTCTCCGGGGTGCTCGGTGGCCGGGTCACCGAGCAGATCGTGCTCGACGACGGCGCCATCTCGGCGCAGTGGCTGCATTTCGCGCAGAAGTCCTATGACCTCGTCTACACCAACGACTGGACCGGGTCACACCGGCGGCTGCACCACATCGCGTTCGCCACCGATACCCGTGAGGACATCCTGCGGGCCGCGGACATCTGCCTGGACCGGGGGGTCTTCATCGAAACGGGCCCGCACAAGCACGCCATCCAGCAGACGTTCTTTCTCTAC
>DASXPS010000167.1 GCA_036493475.1 Sporichthyaceae bacterium
CCCAGGTGGCGTCGTCGAAGCCGAATCGGTACTCGATGTCCACGGTGCGCACCGAACCGGGCCGACGGGGGTCGGCCACCCGGGCATGCCGGCGCAGATCCTTCTCCGGCAGGCCGAGATCCAGGTACCACTCCCACCGCTGCTCGATCCAGTACTGGTGCCACTCGTCATCGGTGCCCGGCGGCACGAAGTAGGCCAGCCCCATCTGCTCGAACTCGTGAGTGCGAAACAACGTGGCGCCGTGCCCGGCCTCGTTGCGGAACGACCGGCCGATCTGGCCGATACCGAACGGCGGCCTGCGCCGCGCCGAGCGCACCACGTTCGCGAAATTCATCAAGATGCCCTGGGTGGGGTCCGGGCGCAGGTAATGCACGACGTGCTGACCGTCGTCGAAGTCCAACCGGGTGCGCACCGCGCCGTCGACCGGGTGCGGCTCGCCGAAACCGCCCGCGCTGTCGCAGGCCGGGCAGGTGGCCGCGGTCAGCGCCTCCAGTCCGCCGGCCAGTGCCGCGGCGTCCAGCAGCACCTCATCCACCCGCAGCCGGCGCCGACACACCTGACACTGCGTCAGTTGGTCACCGAAGCCGTCGGCGTGTCCGGAGGTCTGCCAGGCCACGTCGGGCAGGATCACCGCCGCGTCCAGGCCGACGACATCATCCCGGCCCTGCACACAGGCCTTCCACCACTGTCGCCGCACGTTCTCCTTCAGCTCCACGCCCAGGGGCCCGTAGTCCCAGGTGGAGCTGAACGCCTCGGCCGAGCCGTGTCGGTCGCGGTAGATGCCCGCCGACGGATACCCGAAACCCCGCCGGCTGCCCAGTCCGACGATCTGTTCGATGCGGTCGGCAGACAACAGAACTCCGAGCTCACGTACCGGGGTGGGAGGCGCCCACCCTACCTGCGGGGACGGGGACAGGCACAGGGCCCGGCGGCGCCTACGGGGCTTGCATCGACTACAGGTTTCGCTTGCCGACCTTGAAGATTCGCTAAACCGACCGGACGATCTCGTAGGTGCATTCGGCGTCCGGTACGCGGTTCATCAACGGCATGATCGCCTCGCGGATCAGCCCCGCGGTCAGCCCCCGCCGACCACTGCCGATGTCGGTCCATTCGCAGGTCAGCACCCACCGATCGGGGTCGTCGACCGCGCGACCGAGTCGCCCGCGGACCCAGCCGGGCCGGGTGGCCAGGGCGTCCAGCGCCGCGTCAACCTCGGCCAACAGCGCAGTGGGGTCGCCGGTGGCGGAAAACGGGACGACGAGCAACATGGCGGTCAGCGTGCCGGCAATACGCCCACTGACCTGCGGCAGGATGGGCCCGTGGCACGCAGACCGCCCAACCGGGGCTCCCGACCGCCGGCCCGGGGCATCCGCCCGCAGTCGCGGCAGGGGGTGCCCGATGAGAACGTGGCCAACCGCGTGGCGGTGGCCTCCGCGCCGGTCTTGGCCAGGCTCATGGGCCTGCCCAAATACCTGCCGGCTCTCGCCGTGTTGGTGGTGTTGTTCGCCGGGTTGGTCGCGGGCGGCGTGATCGGTCTGGTGCTGCTGCTGGCGCTGGCCGCGGCGTTGGGCTGGTTCCTCGCCGCGTTCTGGCCGATGACGCCGGCGTCCGGGCGGGTGCTGCGACTGGGCGTGGTGATTGCCCTGGTGGTCGTGGGGTTCGTCAACCTCGGCCGCTGAGTTGACTCCCCGGTAGATCGTAACGACAATCGTTTTCATGACGGATGCGGCGGCGGTACGGGGACTCACCGTCAACTATGGCCGTCGGCGGGTGTTGCACGCGGTTGACGCCCGGTTCCCGGCCGGCGGGGTGAGCGTGCTGCTCGGACCCAACGGGTCGGGCAAGTCAACGCTGGTCAAGGCGATGCTCGGGCTGATCCCGGCCGCCGCCGGTGAGGTTGCGCTGTTCGGCACTGCGGTGTCCCGGTTCCGGGACTGGCACCGGATCGGCTACGTCCCGCAGCGCAGCACCGCCACCACCGGGGTGCCCGCCACGGTGGCCGAGGTGGTGCGCTCGGGCCTGCTGGCCGGCGCCCCGTGGTGGCGACCGTTGGGCCGGTCCGGCACCGCGGCAGTGGCCGCGGCATTGACCGAGGTGGGCCTGGCCGACCGCGCGGCGGACAGCGTGGCGGCGTTGTCCGGGGGCCAGCAGCAACGCGTGCTGATCGCCCGGGCGTTGGCCGGCCAACCCGATCTGTTGGTGATGGACGAGCCCATGGCCGGGGTGGACTTCAGCCATCAGGAGGACTTCGCCGCCACGGTGGCCGCGGTGGCGGCGGCCGGGCGGACGGTGGTGCTGGTGGCCCACGAACTCGGCGCACTGCAGGCCGACCGGGCGTTGGTGTTGTGCGCCGGTGAGGTGATGCACGACGGTCCGCCACTGCCCGATCACGTCCCGTCCTGGCACGGGCACCATCACACCGTCACCGCCCCGCCGGGGGCCTGGCCGTGATGCCGGAGGTGCTGCAGCCGGCGTTCATGCAGCGGGCCCTACTCGCCGCGCTTGCCGTCGGACTCGCCGCCCCGGCAATCGGGATCTACCTGGTGCAACGGCGGCTCGCGCTGCTCGGCGATGGCATCGGACACACCGCACTGACCGGGGTGGCGCTGGCGGCGTTGTTGGGCACCTCCTCGATCCCGACCGCCGCCGTGGTCGCGGTGATCGGCGCGGTGATCATCGAAGTGGTCCGCGCGCACGGCCGCACCAGCGGGGACGTCGCGCTCGCCCTGTTGTTCTACGGCGGTATCGCGGGCGGCGTGATGCTGTTCTCACTGGCCCCGGCGGGCAGTGCGACCCGGTTGACCTCCTACCTGTTCGGCCAGATCACCACGGTGGCGCCGCACGAACTTTGGGCGATCGTCGCGTTGGCCACGGTGATTCTGCTGTTGACCATCGGGTTGGCGCCGCGGTTGTTCGCGGTCTGCCACGACGAGGAATTCGCCCGGGTGTCCGGGCTGCCGGTGAGCGCCCTGAACATCGGCATCGCGGCGAGCGCCGCGATCACCGTGACCATCTCCATGCGGGTGGTCGGGGTGCTGATGGTCAGCGCGCTGATGGTGGTGCCGGTGGCCACCGCCCAATTGATCACCCGCAGTTTCCGGGCCACGTTCGCGTTGGCGATCAGCCTGGGCACGGTCGCGGCGCTGAGCGGAGTGGTCGTTAGCTATTACGCTGACGTCCCGTCGGGACCGAGCATCGTGGTCCTGGCGATCGGCGGCTTCGCCGTCACCGCGACCGGTCTGGCCCTGGCCGGCGTGGTGCGCCGGCGAGCCCTACGGAACGAAGTGACGCCATCGCAAATGGGCACAGTCGGAACGGGGTGACGGCATGACCAGTCCGACGGCGCCGCAGCGCGCCACCCGCCAGCGCGCTGCGGTATCCGCGGTGCTCGACTCCGTCTCGGACTTCCGCAGCGCACAGGAACTGCACGAGGAGTTGCGGCGCCAGGGCGAGAACGTCGGGTTGACCACGGTCTATCGCACCCTGCAGGGGTTGGCCGAGGCGGGCCAGGTGGACGTGCTGCGCACCGACGACGGCGAGTCCATGTACCGCCGGTGCAGCTCCGGGCACCACCACCACCTGGTCTGCCGGGAATGCGGCCGGGCGGTCGAGGTGGCCGGGCCGGCGGTGGAACGGTGGGCCGATCAGGTCGCCGCCGCGCACGGGTTCACCGACGTGACGCACACCCTGGAGATCTTCGGGCGTTGCCCGAGCTGTTCCTAGCGGCCGGCCGCCGGCGGCGGGTTGGGCGGCGCTCCCCCGTAGCGCCGGTCCCGCGCGGCGTAGAGCTCGATGGCGTGCCAGAGGTGGCGCCGGTCGAAGTCCGGCCACAGCGTGTCCAGGAACACCAACTCTGCGTACGCGCTCTGCCAGAGCAGGAAGTTGGACGTGCGCTGCTCCCCCGAGCTGCGCACGAACAGGTCCACGTCGGGCAGGTCCGGCTCATCCAGGTAGCGGGCGAACGTGCGCTCGTCGATTTTGTCCGGTCGTAGCTTTCCGTCGGCCGCGTCCGCGGCCAGGGCCCGCGCGGCATCCACGATCTCCGCGCGGCCGCCGTAGTTCACGCAGAACTGCAGGGTGATCTTGTCGTTGTCGATCGTGCGCCGCTCGGCGTCCTCGAGTTCGCTGATCACGCTGCGCCACAGCTTTGGCCGTCGACCCGCCCAGCGCACCCGCACGCCCATCGCGTCCAACTCGTCGCGGCGGCGGTGGATCACGTCGCGGTTGAAACCCATCAGGAAGCGCACCTCATCCGGCGTGCGCTTCCAGTTCTCGGTGGAGAAGGCGTAAGCACTCAGGCATCCCACGCCGATCTCGATGGCCCCGCAGATCACGTCCAGCAGCGCGGCCTCGCCGGCCTCGTGCCCGGCCGTGCGGGCCAGGCCGCGCTGCTTGGCCCAACGGCCGTTCCCGTCCATCACGATCGCCACGTGACGCGGGATCAGGTCCTTGGGCAACTGGGGCGGACGGGCGCCGGACGGATGTGGCGGCGGCGCGGCATAGCTCTTCTTGCTCATGCCGGCGCTGCGCCATCCGCCGGTATCACTGCACGTTCCACGTGGCGCAGCGAACGCAATCCGCGTTCCAGGTGCCACTGCAGGTACGCGGCAACCAGGCCGCTGCCCTCCCGACGCGCCCGCGGGCCGCTGGCCTCGGCGGTCTCCCAATCCCCGGTACGCAGGGCGTCGAGCAGGGCCAGGGTCTCCGCACCGGGTGCCGCGCAGGCGGGCGGGCGGCAGGACGCGCACACCGCGCCGCCGCCGGGCACGGTGAAGAACCGGTGCGGTCCGGGCGCGCTACACCCGGCGCACTCGGCGAAGCTCGGCGCGTAGCCGCCCAGCGCCAGCGAACGGACCAGGTAGGCGTCCAGCAGCAGCACCGAGTCGCGGGCGGTGTCGGCCAACGCGCGCAGCCCGCCGACCAGCAGCAGGTACTGGCGCAGCGCCGGGTCCCCCTCGTTCTCGGTGAACCGCTCGGCGGCCTCGAGCATGGCGTTACCCGCGGTCCACCGCGCGTAGTCGCGGGACAGCTGCCCACCGAACGGGTCCACAGTGACCACCTGGGTGGCGATGTCCAGGGTGCGCCCCGTCACGCACTGGAGGTCCACATGGTTGAACGGCTCCAGACGGGCGCCGAACCGCGAGGACGTGCGTCGCACGCCCTTGGCCGCTACCCGGATGCGGCCGTGCCGCTTGGTCAGCAGCGTGATGATCCGATCGGCCTCGCCGAGCGAGTGCGTGCGCAACACCACGCCGGTGTCGCGGTAGTAGGCCACGCGTCCATTCTCCCGTGTCGGGGGCCTCCCCCGGGCTGTTGGTCGGTTCCGGATTCGGGCGTGTCACGCGCCGGGCAGCCCCGCCAACCGCTCCTCAAGGAACTGACGCTCCGTCAAATTCGAGGTGAGCGCCAATGCCTCCTCATACGCCAGCCGGGCCTCCACGGTGCGTTCCAACCGGCGCAGCAGGTCCGCACGGGCTGCGGCCCGGTAGCCGTAGCCGGCCAGCTGCGGTTCGTCGGCCAGCGCGTCCAGCGCGTCGAGGCCCGCGGCCGCACCGTCGGCGAACCCGATGGCCACCGCCCGGTTCAGCGCCACCACCGGGGACGGCCAGACCGTGTGCAGGGTGTCGTAGAGCCGGACGATGGCCGCCCAGTCGGTCACCGCCCACTCCGGAGCCGCGTCGTGCACCGCGGCAATCGCGGCCATCAACGCGTAGCGGCTGGTCGGGCGACCGGCCAGGGCCAAGCGGACCAGCGCCAGGCCCTCATCGATCGCGGACCGGTCCCACGCGGTGCGGTCCTGGTCGGCGAGCAGCAGCAGTCGACCCTCGGCGTCGGTGCGCGTCGCCCGCCGCGCGTCGGTGAGCAACAGCAGCGCGAGCAACCCGGCCACGTCGGGGTCCTCGGGCAGCAACCCACGTAGCAGTCGGGCCAGGTCCAGCGCGCGCTCGGTGAGCTCACGGCGGACCAAGGCCTCACCGTCCGGCGCAGTGTGCCCGGTGGTGAACAACAGATGCAGTACCTCGCAGACCCCGGCCACCCGCTCGGGAATGTCGGCAGCCAGCGGGACGCGGTAGGGGATGCGCGCTCCCGTGATCTTCTTCTTGGCCCGGGTGATCCGGGCGGCCATGGTCGGCTCGCTGATCAGGAAGGCCCGCGCGGTGTCCGCGGTGGACAGGCCGCACAACAGCCGCAGGGTCAGCGCTACCTGTGCCTCGGGGTTCAGCGCCGGGTGGCAGCAGGTGAAGATCAGCCGCAGTCGGTCATCGACGACCGGGCCGGCGTCCGGCGTCGCGTCCGGGCCCGGTTCGGTGTCGTCATCGAGCAACAGGGGCAGCGCGCGCCGGGCGGTGCCCGCGCGCCGCAGCAGGTCCAGGCCGCGGCGGCGTGCGGTGGTGGTCAGCCAGGCACCGGGCCGGTCCGGGATGCCGCCTGTGGCCCACACGGTCAGTGCCTTCGCGTAGGCGTCCTGTACGCACTCCTCGGCCAGGTCCAGGTCGCGGGTGACGCGCACCGTCGCGGCGAGCACGAAGGCCCACTCGCGGCGGTGCGCGTCGGCCAGCGCCGTGGCGACCGCGGCCGAGTCGTTCACCTCAGGACTGGTCGAACACCATCACCGGGCGCACCTCGACGCCGCCGAAGCGGTGCGGCACCTGCTTGGCGATCGCGATCGCCGCGTCCAGATCCGGGGCCTCGATGAGGTAGTAGCCGCCGAGGGCTTCCTTCGTCTCCGCGAACGGCCCGTCGGTGACCGCGGTCCCGTTGGCCCGGATCGAGGTGGCGGTCCCGGTGGGCTGTAGCGCGTTGCCGCCCCTGATCGCCGCGCCGTTGTTCTGGCCGAACTCCATGTGGTCCTTCATGCCCTGTGCCCAGGCTTCGGCGCCGCCCGCCTCCCAGCCGGTCTCGTCCTCGTAGATCAGCACCAGGTATTCAGCCATGTCGCGTCCTGTCGGTTGTGGGGATCCGAGCGACCCCGCTATCTCCTCGACGCGCGAGGTCCGCCGGCATCGACAACCTAGAGGAACTTTTCTTCAGCGACCCTGCGGCAGCGGAATCCCGGCGCTGACGGTGCCCTGGCCGGAGTCGGTCCAGGTCGAACCGGGTGAGGGCGGCGCGACCGGCGCGGCGGCCCGGGCGCTGCCGGAAGCGGCCACCGTGGCGGCCAACACCAGCGCAGCCAACACCCGCTGCCGCCGCCGGTCGCGCACCATCCCTGCGTTCATCGCGAACCCCCGCTCACGAAATCCCCGAATGGGA
>DASXPS010000168.1 GCA_036493475.1 Sporichthyaceae bacterium
CCAACGAGTTCGTCATTCACACGGACAACTGAGCCGCGGAGCAACCAACGGCACGCCGGTCACCGACCGGCGTGCCGTTTCGATCTCCGCGCCCGGGTTTAGCCAACGAATTCCCGGGAACGGCCTGGTCATCGTGCGTGCATAGATGCAACCTTTAGGCTCAATTGGGTCTTTGGTGGCAATTGCCTGATTCCATGGCCGTACCTCCTGCGTCGGGCGGGAGCGCCGGTCCCGCGGCTGATCAGGGGCAGGGAGCGGTCATCGTGTCGATTCGGGAACCGGGAGAGTCCGGAAACCCGGGTCCGCGCGATCCGAACCGCATGCATCGCCTGGCCTACCTGATGCTGGCGCCCACCCTCGGCCGGCGGCGTCGGGCCAAGCTGGCCGAACAGGCCGTGCACCGCGCCGCGGCCGCCCCGGATCCGCTCGCCGCCCTGGTCACCGAAGTGCTGCACAACGGCGGTCGGACCGGCATAACCCTGTTGGTGAGCATCCCCCGCCCGTTGCGTCCCGAGACCGGCGACGTGGATCGGGAGCTCGGCGCACTGATGCCCGCAGCTCGGGTGGCCTGCGTGCTGCAACGGGTGGCCGACGTGGACGCCGCGCACACCGCCGAGTTGCTGCGGGCGGCCGGGGTCACCGACCCGGAGACGGCGCTGGCGTCCGTCGACAACGGTGCGCCGGACGCTGACGCGCTGCGGGCGGTGGTGGTCCCGTTCACCGGTACGGGCCGCGCTCGTTTGGTCGCTGCCGGGGTCGCCGTCGTGGTGCTCGGCGTGGCTGCCCCGGTGATCGCGGTGAGCGTCACCGGCGACCACTCCGGCCGGCAGATCCCCGATCGTCCGGTCAGCGACCAGCAGGCCAAGGTGGCGCCGACCCAGCACCACAAGCACCGCGCCTCCCCGGCGCCCACGCCGACGCCCACCAACCCGGTGGCCTACCAACTGAGCCAACTTTTGGATCGCCTCGATGAGCGCTTGGCAAATACCCCGGCGGACTCCCCGGACATCGACCAACTCCGGGCACTGCGCGATGCCGTCGCCGCGCAGTTGAAGGTGTACCGCAGCAACGGCGGAAACACCCACTGACTTGTGCTTCGGCACCAACGCCGGACCTTCTCCTTTGGGTCGGGGCCTGCATTTGCGAACCGCGGTCGGCGAGTTACTGTTGCGCTGACGGCGTACGTCCCAGTCCCACCCTCGGAGTTGAAATGACGACCAGTCAGAATGCGCTGTTGGCCGACCGGATCGCGCTGATCACCGGTGCCGGACGCGGAATCGGAAAAGCCATCGCCGAGGCCTACGCCGCGGCCGGCGCCGTGGTGGTGGTCTCTGACATCAACGAGGGCTCGGCCAAAGAGGTGGCCGACTCCCTCCCGCGCGCCGAGTCCGCGGTGTGCGACGTGCGCGACGAGGCTTCGGTCGCCGCGTTGGTGAAGGGCGTCGTGGAACGCCACGGCCGACTGGACATCTGCGTCGCCAACGCGGGCGTGGGCAAGGCACAGCCGTTGGCCGAAACGAGCCTGGCCGACTGGCGGGCGATCACCTCGGTTAACCTCGACGGCGTCTTCCTCACGGTGCGCGAGGCGGCCCTGGCCATGGCCGCCACCGGTGGCGGCTCGATCATCGGCATGGCCTCGATCACCGCATTGGCCGGTTCGCCGCTGATCGGGCACTACGCGGCGGCCAAGGCCGGCGTGGTCAACCTCTGCAAGACCGCAGCGGTGGAGTTCCGGCCCTACAAGGTCCGGGTGAACTCCATTCTGCCCACGTTCATCGGCACCGAGTTGGTGAACGAGAACATCCCGGCGTTCGAGGCCGCGCTGGGTACCTCCTTCGACTCGATCATCACCGCCAAGCAGGGGCGGATGGGTGAGGTCGAGGACGTGGCTCCGCTGGCGGTATTCCTCGCCAGCGACCTGTCCGGGTTCTGCAGCGGGTCCACCTATGTGGTGGACAACGGCTGGACCGCGTCGCTGCTCTGAGCCACTCGGCTCGTCCCGTTCCCCCCGGCCGCAGTGCGGAAGGCATCATGAGAAGTCCCTATCGTCTGCTGCTCACTGTCGCTTTGATCGCGGCGACGTCGCCGGCGCTGGGCGGCGTGGCCACGGCGGCCGATGAAGCGATCACCGACCAACCGGTCCTGTTCCACGTCAAGAACACCAACCACTCCCGCGTGGCCTGCCCGGCCGACGACGCGGCGTACGACGTGGTCGGGCATCTGACCGGGCCGAGTTCGGTGCTGCACGGCGGACGCATCTCGGCGGCCACGCTCTACGTGCACGGGGACTCGGTCGACGAGAGTCTGTGGCGTTACGACAAGGCTCCCGGCTACAACTACGTCGCGGAGATGGCCAAGCGCGGATTCGTCTCGGTGACCATCAGCCGACTCGGCTACCCCGGCAGCGGCAAGCCGAACGGCAACAAGGTGTGCCTCGGCAGCGAGGCCGATGTGACCCATCAGATCGTCGTCGCGTTGCGGCACGGGACGTACAGCAGGGGCGACGGCCGGCCGGGCGCCTTGATACAGCGGCTGGGCCTGGCCGGACACTCTGCCTCCGGTTTCGCGGTGATGGCCGAGGCCTACTCGTTCGGCGCCATCGACGACCTGATCGTCGTCGCGTCCGGGGAGTTCACCAAACCCCGCGCGGCACAGGCGGTGGCCGACCAACAGTCGCGCTGTCCGTCCGCCCCGGACGGCTATGCGGTGCTCGACACCACCGACCAGCAGGCGTCCGCCGACTTCTTCCACGACGCCGACCCGGCGATCGCCGCCGATGTGTCCGCACACCGGCCGCCGGACTCGTGCGCCGGGTTGATGTACATCCCGTCCGACATGGCCGCGGACTCGATATTTCTCTCCGGGATCACGGTGCCGGTGCTGCTGATCACCGGGGACAGCGACGCGTTCTTCGACGACCCCGCGCACGAGGCCCAGTTGTTCGTGGGCAGCGGGGACGTGACGCCCGTGCTGTTGCCGAACACCGGCCACGCGATCACCCTCGGACACAGCGCGCCGCAGTTCCGCGATCAGATGGCCAATTGGCTGCACGCGCACAACCTGCAGAGCTAACCTCGGCCGGCGTGGACCTCGATGCGCTGGAGTCAGCCGCCCGTAGTGGGCTGACTCCACTCGCCTACGACTACTACGCGGGCGGTGCTGATCGGTCGGCCGGTGATCTGGGGGCTGGCCACCGGTGGCGCGACCGGGGCGCAGGCGGTCTGGACGGCTTTCACGACGATGATCCGCGCCATGGCGTTGTGCGGCGCGCGCACCGTCGAGGAACTGACCTCGGACCTGGTGGCCGGCTAGTCCACCAGGATCAACAGGCTGGACGTGGCGGTCGCCAGCAGCCGGTCCTGCTCGTCGTACATGCGCGCCTCGGCCAGCGCCGTGCGGCGGCCCAGGTGCGCGATCGACCCGATGGTGCGAACCGTGCCGGAGTCCGGCGACATGCCGCGCAGATACTTCACGGTGAGGTCCAACGTGGTCCACTTGGTGCCCGGCGGCAGGCTGGTCTGCAACGCGAGGCCCGTGGCGCTGTCCAGCAGGGTGGCGTACACGCCGCCGTGCACCGTGCCGATCGGGTTGTACTGCCATTCCTGTACGCGGCTGGTCAGCACGACGTGGCCCTTGTCGGCCTCGGCGACGGTGAAGTCCATGGTCAGCGCGATCGGCGGCGGCGGGAGCTCGCCGTCGATGATCGCGCGGACGAAGTCCAGGCCGGACCGGTCGACCGCGCCCGCGGCGGTGTGCGCCGGGTCGGCCCAGCCGTAGCTGCGCGTGCGGGCGGGATCGGTTTCGGGCACGGCTCCTCCACGGTCCTACTGGAAAGTAACATCATTCTGCCGACACAGCGCGGGGCGCCCGAATTTCATTCCCGCCGGCACCACCGAGTTTTCTGACCTGGCGTCAGTCCCATGGACGAGCATGTCGCATTTCGGCTGGCACGAGCGCGCGGTCCCGGCCAGACTGGGGTCGTGCACACCGAACGCGAGAGCTGCCTGCGGGCGGTCGAGGCCAAGGACCCCCGCTTCGACGGCTGGTTCTACACCGCGGTACGGACCACCGGGATCTACTGCCGGCCGTCCTGCCCGGCGATGATGCCGAAGCCCGCGAACATCACCTTCTACCCGAGCGCGGCGGCCGCGCAGCAGGCCGGATACGGAGCCTGCAAACGGTGTCGGCCGGACGCCAGTCCCGGCTCGCCACAGTGGGACATTCGCGCCGATGTGGTGGGCCGCGCGATGCGGATGATTGCCGACGGGGTGCTGGACAGCGGTGGGGTGCCCGGCCTCGCCGCAGCGCTCGGCTACAGCGTGCGGCAGGTGCAGCGGGTCATGCAGGCCGAACTCGGCGCGGGCCCGCTGGCCATTGCCCGTGCGCATCGGGCACAGACCGCCCGGCTGCTCATCGAGACCACCGACCTGTCGATGACCGATGTGGCCGCTGCGGCCGGGTTCGCCAGCGTGCGCGCGTTCAACACCTGCGTGGCCGAGGTGTTCGCGACCTCGCCGACCGACCTGCGCCGCGTATCCTTGCCTCGAGTGTGCAGTCAGGCACGCGAAAACGACGACGTCAGGTGCTCGACTGCACACTCGACCTGGAGCACCATCGCCCTGCGGTTGGCCTTCCGCGGCCCGCTGTGCCCGGACAACCTGTTCGGTCACCTGATCGCGACCGCAGTGCCCGGCGTCGAGGAGTGGCGCGACGGGGCGTATCGCCGCACGCTGCGGCTGCCGCACGGGCCGGCCGTGGTTGCCCTGCGGCCACCGGTCGGCGCGGCCGAGCCGGGGACGGGTCAGGTGGCCGCGGTGTTGCGGCTGGCCGACCTGCGAGATCTGGGCGTGGCCATCGCCCGGTGCCGACGGCTGCTGGACCTGGACGCCGACCCCATCGCGGTCGATGAGGCGCTGGCCGCCGATCCGGCGCTGGGCGCGCACGTGATCAAGTCTCCGGGGCGGCGGGTGCCCCGCACGGTGGACGGGCCGGAGTTCGCGGTGCGCGCGGTGCTCGGCCAGCAGGTGTCCACCGCGGCCGCGCGCACGCACGCGGGAAGGTTGGTGCTGGCGCACGGACAGCGGGTGGACGACCCGGACGGTGGGCTCACCCATCTGTTCCCGCCGCCCGAGGCCATCGACCCGGCCGGGTTGGCCATGCCCAACGGACGCCGGGCCACCATGCGCGCGGTCCTGGACGCACTGTTGGACGACTCACTGAACCTCTCCGCGGGCGCGGACCCGCAGGAGGCCCGCGCCCGGTTGGCCGAGCTGCCCGGCATCGGACCGTGGACCACGGAGGTCCTCGCCATGCGGGCGCTGGGTGACCCGGATGCCTTCCCGGCAACGGATCTGGGGGTGCGCCAGGCCGCCACCGCGCTCGGCCTGCCCGCGCGGCCCGCGTCGTTGATCGCACATTCTCGGCGCTGGGCGCCATGGCGGTCCTATGCCGTGCAGTACCTGTGGGCCACCGGCTCGCACCCGATCAACCGGATTCCGGAGTTCGGCATACCCAAGGAGAAGGCATCGTGACCCGTCGACACCTGGTGATGGACACCCCCATCGGCCCGCTCACTCTGGTGGCCGAGCAGGAGCGGCTGGCGTGTGTGTACATGACCGACCACCGGCACGCCCCGGACTCCGACGAGTTCGGGCCGCCGGCACCGGGCGACGGAGTATTGGGTGCCGCCCTACGGCAGTTGGAGGAGTATTTCGACGGCGACCGCACCGAGTTCGACCTGCCGTTGGTGGACGACGTCGGCACCCCGTTCCAACGCCGGGTGTGGGCCGAACTACGGGAAATCCCTTACGGCGAAACGATTTCCTACGGAGAGCTGGCCCGGCGCATCGGTCAGCCGACCGCGTTCCGGGCGGTGGGCCTGGCCAACGGTCGCAATCCGATCTCGATCGTCGTGCCGTGTCACCGGGTGGTCGGCTCCGGCGGTTCGCTGATCGGATACGGCGGCGGGCTGGACCGCAAACAACTACTGCTGAACCTCGAGCGCAAGCCGGCCGAGCCCTCGCTGTTCTGACCGCATCGAGGGTTTACCGTCCGCCGGTGACGTCCAGCGTGGCGCCGGTGACATAGGACGCCGCGGGCGACAGCAACCAGACGATGGCCTCGGCGACCTCCTCGGCGTTGCCCAGTCGGCCCAGCGGAATCGCGGCGACGCGCGAGCTCTGATCGTCGGGATGGATGTCAGTGGCGATGATGCCCGGACGCACCCCGTTGACCCGGATGCCGTACTCGGCGACCTCCTCGGACAGACCCACGGTGAGGGCATCCACCGCGGCCTTGGACGCGGCGTAGTCGACGTAGCGTCCCGCGCCGCCGAGCACCGCGGCCCGGGAGGAGACGTTGACGATCGCCCCGCCCTGCCCGGAGGTCTGCATCCGACGCACGGCCTCGCGACAGCAGAAGAACGCGCCGAACACGTTGACCCCGAAGACCTCCTCGAGGTCGTCGGACTCGGTCTCCGCGACCGGACCCAACGGCGAGATAACCCCGGCGTTGTTGACCAGTCCGCCGAGCGGCCCGAATTGCTCGGCCTGCTCGAACAGGTCGATGACGTCCATTTCCACGGCGACGTCGGCCTGCACGGTCAGCGCCCGGACTCCCGCCTCGGTGCACTCCCGGGCGACCGCTGCGGCAGCGTCACCGTCGGAGCGATAGGCCAGGCACAGGTCCCACCCGTGCGTCGCGGCCAGCCGTGCGGTGGCCGCGCCGATGCCGCGCCCGCCGCCGGTGATGACCAACACGCTCACCGGTCTCCTCCCCGGGTGTGGCCGTGGTCGGCGTCCCCGTCCCGGGCAACCGGCAGGGCCTCCCACGGGGTGGCGTCGAGCAGGATGTCGATGGCGTCGCCCGCCTCGGTCGGCCGCAGTAGGTGCGCGAGTTCGCGCACGCGCAGCTCGCCCGCCGCCGCGGCCAGGTCCGCGATCTCGGTGAGCACCGCCGGGTCGGACGGACCCCCGTAACCGCGCGCCAGGTTCGTGCGCGCATGCCCGACGTAGAGCAATCGACCACCCGGACGCAGCGCCCCTCCGGCCGTCCGAAGTACCTTCGTCAGGTCGGGCATCGGCAGGTGCAGATAACAGATCAGTGCCAGGTCCACCTCGCCGGGCGGGGTCCACTCCAGCAGGTCCGCCTGCTGCCAGTCCACGTCCACACCCAGCGCCGCGCCGCGCGCGGCGGCCTGCTGCACCGCGACCGCGGAGACGTCCACGGCGCTCACCCGCCAGCCACGCCGGGCCAACCACAACGCATTGCGCCCGTTGCCGCAGGCCAGATCCAGCGCCACGCCGGGCTCGAGTTCGGCCACCCGCGCCCGCACGAACTGATTCGGCTCCGCGCCCCACAGCGATGGCTCCGCGGCGTACCGCGCGTCCCAGTCCGTCCGGTTCACCGCCCGAACGTTACCGGGCTGCTCAGCCGTCGCCGGGCGCGGTGCTGGGCAGCGGGGTGGCGGTGCGGGTGCCGGCGTCGAACGCGGTGCCGGTCCAGTGATAGGTGTGCGTGGCCTGCAGATCGGGGCAACAGCGGGCGGCATCGGATGAGTACGCGAACGTGGTGACCACGGCCGTCGGCCCGCTGCCGGACAGATCGGAGACCACCTCATCGGCGTCCAGGGTCAGCAACTCGCCCGCCACCTGCGGCCCCTTCGCGGCGGCCACTACTGCGAACACCGCGGACGGCGGGGAACCGGCGCCGACGTCGCAGCGCACCGCGACCAAGGCGTCGGGCACCCCGTCCCCGGTGTAGTCGTAGTTGTGCTGACGCACCGTCACAAACCCGGAGTCGCCGCAATCCACCTGCCCGGTGAGCACACCGGTGAGATCCGGCGGCAGCGCCGGTGTCCTCGTTCCACTCCCGCCGCACCCGGCCAGCAACACCAGCGCGAGCGCCGAAACCGCGGCGGCGACCACAACTGGTGTAGGCACCGCAGCAGGATACGTGTCAGTCCTCCGCCAGATCCTCAATCGATGGGCAGGAGCAGACCAGATTGCGGTCACCGTAGGCGCTGTCGATGCGCCCGACCGGCGGCCAGTACTTGTCCATCGGCACGACACCGATCGGGAACACCGCCTCGGCGCGGCTGTACGGATGCGCCCACTCCGCGGCGGCGAGCACCTCGGCGGTGTGCGGGGCGTTGCGCAACGGGTTGTCCTCGGCCGGCCACTCGCCCGCGCCGACCTTCGCGATCTCCCCGGCGATCGCGATCATCGCGTCGCAGAACCGGTCGATCTCGACGAGGTCCTCGCTCTCCGTGGGCTCGACCATCAGCGTGCCCGCCACCGGGAAGGACATGGTCGGGGCGTGAAAGCCATAGTCGATCAGCCGCTTGGCGACGTCCTCGACGGTTACGCCGGTGGCCTTGGTGATCGCACGCAGGTCGAGGATGCACTCATGGGCGACCAGCCCGTTGCGTCCGGTGTAGAGCACCGGGAAGTGCTCGTTGAGGCGGCTCGCGATGTAGTTCGCGGAAAGGATCGCCACCTCGGTGGCGTTGGTCAGCCCGGCGCCGCCCATCAGCCGGATGTAGGCCCACGGGATCACCAGGATCCCGGCGCTGCCGAACGGCGCAGCCGAGATCGGCCCCACGCCGGTGCTCGGGCCGGCCGCGTCCACCATCGGGTGGTTGGGCAGGTACGGCGCGAGGTGCGCCTTCACCGCCACCGGGCCGACGCCCGGACCGCCGCCGCCGTGCGGAATGCAGAAGGTCTTGTGCAGGTTCAGGTGCGAGACGTCGCCGCCGAAGGAGCCCGGCTTGGCCAGCCCCAGCAGCGCATTGAAGTTCGCGCCGTCGATGTAGACCTGTCCACCCGCGGCGTGCACCGACTGGCAGAGCTCGGTGATGCCCTCCTCGAACACACCGTGCGTGGAGGGATAGGTGACCATGATCGCGGCGAGGGACTCCGCGTGCTTGTCGAGCTTGGCCCGTAGGTCGGCCAGGTCCACATTGCCCCGGTCATCGCAGGCGACCACGACCACCCGCATCCCGGCCATCACGGCCGAGGCCGCGTTGGTGCCGTGCGCGGAGGACGGGATCAAACACACGTCGCGACCGGCATCACCGTTGGCCTTGTGGAAGGCGCGGATGGCGAGCAGGCCGGCCAGCTCACCGGCGGATCCGGCGTTGGGCTGCAGCGACACCCGGTCGTATCCGGTGAGTTCGGCCAGCCAGGATTCCAGGTCACGGATCAGCCGCAGGTAGCCGGGCCAGTCCTCGGCCGGTGCGAACGGGTGGATGTCCGCAAAGCCGGGCCAGGTGACCGCCTCCATCTCCGCGGTCGCGTTGAGCTTCATCGTGCAGGAGCCGAGCGGAATCATCCCGCGGTCCAGCGCGTAGTCGCGGTTGGCGAGCACCCGCACGTAGCGCAGCAGTTCGGTCTCGCTGCGATAGGAGTTGAACACCGGCGCGGTGAGGAACGGGGTGTCCCGCCCCAGGTCGGCCGGCAACGCGGAGCGCATGTCATGCGTTATGGCCGTCCGGCCGCCCGGTTTGTCCGGGTTTGCCGCCCCGGAACGCATGACATGGGCAAGGGTGGGGGGCGCCGGCACCCGGAACGCCTCGAGCACCGCGGCGATGCGGGCCGGGGTGGTGGTCTCCGCGCAGGCGATGCGCACTCGGTCCGGGCCCTCGACGCCGAGGTTGATGCCCAGCGAGCGGGCCACCGCGTTGACCTCCGCGGCCCGGCCGGGCACCTCGGCGAGCACGGTGTCGAAAAACTGCTCGTGCACGACGTTCACCCCGCCGGCGCGCAGCGCGGCGGCGAGGCCGGCCGCGTGCTCATGCACGCGACGGGCGATTGCGCGCAGCCCGTCCGGCCCGTGGTACACCGCATACATCGAGGCGATGACCGCGAGCAGCACCTGCGCGGTGCAGATGTTGCTGGTCGCCTTCTCCCGACGGATGTGCTGTTCGCGGGTCTGCAGCGCGAGCCGGTAGGCGGGGTTGCCCGCCGAGTCGATGGAGATGCCGACCAGTCGGCCGGGCATTGCGCGTTCCAGGCCGGCGCGCACCGAGATGAAGCCGGCATGCGGGCCACCGAAGCCCATCGGTACACCGAATCGCTGCGCGGATCCCACGACCACGTCCGCGCCCCAGGCGCCGGGTGCGGCGAGCACCGTGCAGGCCAGCAGATCCGCGGCAGCGGTGACCAGCGCGCCGCGGGCGTGCGCGGCGGCGACCAGCGAGGAGTAGTGGACGCGGGAGTGCAGCCGCCCGGAGGCGCCCGGGTACTGCACGACCACACCGAAGAAATCCCCACCGGGCAGGTCCCCGGTCAGGTCGGCCACCTCGACGTCAATGCCCAGCGCCTCGCACCGGGTGCGCACCACGGCGACGGTCTGCGGCAGACAATCCGCGTCGAGCAGCACCCGGCCCTCGGGCATGCCGGCCACCGAACGGCGCATCAGCGTCACCGCCTCGGCGACGGCGGTCGACTCGTCCAGCAACGACGCGTTGGCGGTGGCCAACCCGGTCAGGTCGGAGATGACCGTCTGGAAGTTCAGCAGCGCCTCCAGCCGACCCTGGGAGATCTCCGGTTGGTACGGCGTATAGGCGGTGTACCAGCCCGGGTTCTCCAGCACCTTGCGGCGGACCACACCCGGGGTCACCGTCTCGTGGTACCCCAGTCCGATCATCGAGGCGCGGACGGTGTTGGTCCCCGCCAACTCCCGCAGGGCGCGGAGCACGTCCTCCTCGGTGATCGCCTCCGGCACCGCCAACGTCGGCTGCTCGACGAACGGCAACCGGATGCCCGCCGGTACCGCGGCGACGGCCAGAGCGTCCAGATCGGCGTGGCCGACAGCGGCAAGCATGCGGGTCCGCTCTGCCTCGTCAGGGCCGACATGACGGGCAACGAAGGGGCCGAAAGTGGAGGTGGGGGTCATGTCCACCCAGTTTAGGTTCAGGTCCCCGGTTAAGTTCCGGCCGCCCGGGCGAGGGCCGGGTCAGCCCTTGACGAGCTTCTTGTCCAGAATCTGCGTCATCCGCCAGGTGTTGTGGTCCGCGTCCCACTGCACCTGGGCGATGAAATCGATGCCGCTGCGGGCGTTCACGCTGTAGGCGGTGGACCCGTCCTGGTTGAGCTCGGCCAGCTTCGCCGCCGCGTAGGTCAGGTTGATCGAGGTGACCTCGCTGTTGCTCTCCGCCACCTTCACCGCGGTCGCCGTGACCGCGCCGCCCTGCGGCTTGTCGTTCTGCGCGGCGAAGAACGCGATGTCGCCGACGGTGGCCCGGCACACCACGCAGTTCGGGTCGCTGACCGACACCAAACGCTTCACGTCACCCTGTGCGTAGGCGTCGGTGAGGATGGTGTTGAAGTAGAACTGGACGAACGCGACGGCGCCGGCGTCGGTGTGCTGGAGCGCCGCGTCCGGCATCGGCGCCTGCACCGGCGTCGGGGCGGACGAGGGCGCGCCGGCCTTGCCGGCGGTCAGCGGGTCCTTGCTGTGGCCGCCACCCCCGCAGGCGGACAGCAGAAGCATTCCGGCCACGACCGGCACAGCGAGTCGCGAGAGTCGAGTCAGCACAAGCTCAGGTTAGCGACGGGCACCCGCCGGGGCCGTCACTGAACGATTTACCCGTGTCGTGGCGAATATCCGCTGACGACCCATCAGGTCTGCGGGCGAGCCGCGCGATACGCCGCCAATGCCGCAGATGCCTGCACGCATTGATTGCGGTCGAGCACTCGCGGTGATCCAGCGGCGGCCGCGCGCAGATAAACATCGCACACCCACTCCAGATTCATAGCCGCCTCCAAGGCATCGGCCACGTCCGGACCGGTGGTCACCGCACCGTGGTGGGCGAGCAACACCGCCGCGGAATTGCCCAACGCGTTCACCGCGCCGGCGGCGAGTTCCGCGGAACCGAACGGCGCGTAGGGCGCGACCCGCACCACCTCGCCGAGCGCGGCGGCGTAGTAGTGCACCGCGGGTAGTTCATCGACCAACGTGGACACGGCTGCGGCGGCCGGCGAGTGGGTGTGCACCACCGCGCCCGGACCACGCGCGGCGTGCACCGCCAGGTGCAGCGGCAGTTCCGAGGACGGCCGCAGCTCAGCGTCCACGGCGGTGCCGTCCAGTGCATGCCAGCCGATGAGGTCCGGGCGCAGCGCCCCGCAGTCCACCCCGCTGGGGGTGATCGCGACCAGTTCGTCGACCCGGACGCTGAGGTTGCCGGCCGTGCCGTCGAACAACCCCGCAGCCTTGCCGCGCACGCCCGCCGCGACGAGCTGCGCGCGAACCGCAGCTCGCCTCACCCGCGCGTCACGTGGCCATGACCTCGACGAACACGTGCGAGGCCAGCCCGCTGTCCAACTCGATGGCCTCCCCGCCACGACCGACCAACACGCCGCCGTGCGAGGTGCGGGCAACCACCGAGCCGCCCGGCCGCACCCCGGCGCGCCACATCCCGCGGATCACCGAGAGGTCCTCCTGCACGGGTTCGCCGATGCGCCGGACCACCACGGACACCCCGTTCTCGGTGGCCACCTGGTCCAGCGACTCCAGCCCTGCGCGGAATTCCTCGGACTGGATGTCACCGAGCTCGTCCAGGCCGGGAATCGGGTTGCCGTACGGGGACTGCATCGGGTGGCCGAGCAGCTCGAGCAGCTTGCGCTCGACCTCCTCGCTCATCACGTGCTCCCAGCGGCACGCCTCGGCGTGCACGTCGGCCGGCTCCAGGCCGATGACCTGCACCAACAGGCACTCCGCCAGTCGGTGCTTGCGCATCACCCGGGTCGCATGTTCCCGCCCCTTGGCGGACAGTTCGAGGTGACGGTCGCCCTGCACGCTGACCAGGCCGTCGCGCTGCATCCGCGCCACCGTCTGCGAGACGGTCGGGCCGGACTGGGCCAACCGCTCCGCGATCCGGGCGCGCAGCGGAACGACGCCTTCCTCCTCCAACTCGAAAATCGTGCGGAGATACATCTCGGTGGTATCGATCAGGTCACTCATCCGGCCACCCCGTAATCCATCCGAGAAGTCCTCGACCCCTGATTCTTGCGCAGGAACGGCCCGGGTGACGCAAAGCGGTCCCGTCGCTGGGGAAAACGGGCCACTCGCTGGGGAAAACAGGATTGTCGGGGGCGTCCCGCATGGTGGAGCTTGGAACCGCGAGGAGGTGACCAAGGTGCGCAAGTGGCTGCCGTTGCTGGCCGTGTGCATGGGCACATTCATGCTGCTCATCGACGTGACCGTGGTCAACGTGGCGTTGCCACAGATGGCGAGCTCCCTGCACACCTCGTTCTCCTCGCTGCAGTGGGTGGTGGACGCCTACGCACTGGCCCTGGCCGCCCTGGTGCTCGGCACCGGATCGCTGGGCGACCTGACCGGGCACCGGCAGACCTACGTCGGCGGGTTGGCGGTGTTCGCCGTCTCGTCCCTGGTGTGCGGCCTGGCCCCGAACGCGGGGCTGCTGATCACCGCCCGGCTGGTGCAGGGTGCGGGCGCCGCGGCCATGTTCGCCACCACCGTCGCCCTACTCACCGGCTCCTACTCCGGCCGCGACCGCGGCACCGCGTTCGGCATGTGGGGGGCGGTCGCCGGGGCCTCGGCCGCGGTGGGCCCGATCATCGGCGGCGTGCTCACCCAGTTGGTGAGCTGGCGCTGGATCTTCTTCGTGAACCTGCCGGTGAGCGCGGCCGCGATCGCGCTGTGTCTGCGGGTGCTGCCCGACGAACCGCGCACCGGCCGGGCCAAGGTGGACGTGCTCGGGATGGCGTTCTTCTCCGCGGCGGCCGGTGAGCTGACCTACGCGATGATCCGGGCCAACGACCATCACTGGCTGTCTCGCGCCACACTGAACCTGGTCGCCGCGGCGGTGTTGCTGCTGATCGGCTTTGTGATGGTGGAGCGCCGGGTCGCCCAGCCTTTGTTCGATCTCGGCCTGCTGCGCAACAAGCCGTTCGTGGGCGTGCTGGTGTCCGGCATCGCCCTGAACTTCGCCGCGTTCGCCGGCCTCACCTACGTCTCGATCTGGCTGCAGTCGGTGCTCGGCATGAGCCCGATCGAGTCGGGCCTCACCGGCCTGCCGCTGTCCCTGGCCACCTTCGTCACCTCGGCGGGTATCGGTCGCAGGCTGCACAGCTCGCCGCCCGGCAAGGTCATCGGCATCGGTCTGTTGCTGATCGGGGCCGGCGGATTGATGGGTGCGCTGTTCGTACACGGTGGGGCGAATTGGCCCGCACTGATGCCCGGCTACGCGCTCATCGGCGTCGGGGTGGGCCTGGCCATCCCGATCTCCAACGCCGCGGCGATGGACCAGGTACCGCCGCACCGCCGCGGCATGGCCAGCGGCTCGGTGCGCACCATGCAGCAATTGGGTTACGCGTTCGGCATCGCGCTGTTGGGCACGGTGTTCGCCGCGCGCGCCCGACACGTGGTGGCAGGCGACGGCCTGACCAATGTGGCCGGCATCGCCCACGCGGTGGCCGGCGGACAGGCGCCGGGGCTGCTCGCGGCGGCCCCGCCGGACGGCCGGGTCGCGCTGGATTCCACCGTGCACGCCGCGGCGGTCTCCGGTCTGCAGAGCGTGCTGGCGTTGTCCGGGATCCTCGGCGTGCTCGCCGGCCTCGCCGTGCTGGCGCTGATGCGCTCGGCCCCCGCGCCCGAGCACGCGACCATCGGTCAGCAGCCCGCGCCGGGGCCGACCGTGCTCCCGGCCGCCGACGGGCCGGTGCTGATCAAGCTGTGATCCTCGGATCCGCCTCGGTCACCGGGAAGTGGCAGGCGACCCGGTGGCCACCATCGTCCGCGGTCGGCACCAACAGCGGTTCCTCGCTCGCGCAGCGCTCCTGCGCCCGCGGGCAACGAGTGCGGAACCGGCACCCCGACGGCGGGTTCACCGGGCTGGGCACATCACCGGTGAGCCGGATGCGTTCGGCGCGCACGGGCGCGTCCGGGCGATCGACCTCCGGCACCGCGGACAGCAAGGCGTGGGTGTAAGGGTGCCGCGGATGGGCGTACAACGCCCGCGCGGACGCCACCTCCACGATCTTGCCCAGGTACATCACCGCCACCCGGTGCGAGACGTGGCGCACCACCGCGAGGTCGTGCGCGATGAACACGTAGGCCAGGCCCAGATCCCGCTGCAGCCGGCCGAGCAGGTTGACCACCTGTGCCTGAATCGACACGTCCAGCGCGGAAACCGGTTCATCGGCCACGATCAGGCTCGGCGAGAGGGCCAGCGCCCGGGCAACGCCGATCCGTTGACGTTGTCCGCCGGAGAACTGGTGCGGGTAGCGGTTGTAGTGCTCGGGGTTGAGCCCGACCGTCTCCAACAGTTCCTGAACCCGTTGCTTGCGCCCGCCGGGTGGGTCGATGTTGTTGACCTCCATCGGCGCGGCCACGATGGAGCCCACCGTGTGCCGCGGGTTCAACGAGGCGTACGGGTCCTGGAAGATCATTTGGATCTCGCCACGCAGCGGGCGCAGCTCCTTGTTGCCCAGGTGCGCGATTTCCTTGCCGGCGAAAGAAATGGCGCCCGCATCGGGCTCCAGCAGTCGGGCCACCAGCCGGCCGGTGGTGGTCTTGCCGCAGCCGGATTCCCCGACCAGGCCCAGCGTCTCGCCCTTGCCCACCTCGAAGGAGATCCCGTCCACCGCCCGTACCGCGCCAACCTGACGGCTGATCAGGGAATTGCTGCGTACCGGAAAGTGCTTCACCAGGTCGGTCACCGCGAGCAGCGGTTCGACGCTGGTCATGACGGTTCCGCCGGCGCGCCGTACCAGAGCGGCTGCAGCTGCTCGGTGAGGATGCGCCGGCGCAGCGCCGGGTCGAGGTGACAACGGGACAGGGTCTCGCCGGAGGGCAGCAGGTCCGGCAGCAGCGTCCGGCACAGGCCCGGCGGGGCCTGGTCGGGGTAATCGCAGCGGGGCAGGAATGCGCAGCCGGCCGGCAGGTTGATCAGGCTCGGCGGCGTGCCGCGGATGGCGACCAAGTCACCCGCCGTGGCGTCCAATCGGGCCACCGAGGACAGCAGGCCCCAGGTGTAGGGCATTTGCGGTCGGTTCAGCACGTCGCGCGCCGCGCCGGACTCCACCACCCGCCCGGCGTACATCACCACCACGTCGTCGGCGACCTGCGAGATCACCCCGAGGTCGTGGGTGACCAGCAGAATCGCGGTGCCGGACTCCGCCTGCAGATCGGCCAGCAGGTCCAGGATCTGCGCCTGCACGGTGACGTCCAGCGCCGTGGTCGGTTCGTCGGCGATGAGCAACTTCGGGTCGCAGGCCAACGCAATCGCGATCATCGCGCGCTGCCGCATACCGCCGGAGAACTCGTGCGGGTAGCTGTCCACCCGCTGCTCGGGCTGCGGGATGCCGACCCGGCCGAGCAAGTCGATGGCGCGTTGGCGGGCCACCCTCTTCGAGGCGCCGGTGTGCCTCCGGTACGGCTCGGCGATCTGATTGCCCACCGTCCAGAACGGCGACAGGGCGGTCAGTGCGTCCTGGAACACCATGGCGATGTCGTTGCCGCGGATGGTGTTGAGCGCAGAATCCGCCAGCCCGACCAATTCCCGGCCGTCGAACCGGATGGAGCCGCGAACCGTGGTGCGCCGCGGGTCGTGCAGACCCAGCACGGACAACCCGGTCACCGTCTTGCCCGACCCGGATTCCCCTACCACGCCGAGCGTGCGGCCCCGCTCGAGTTGCAACGTGACCCCGTCGACAGCCTGCACCAGACCGTCCTCGGTGCGGAAGGACACCCGCAGGTCATCGATGACCAGCAGCGGCGCGGTTGCCTCGGTCATGTCAGCCGCACCCGCGGGTCGACCACCGCGTAAGCGATGTCCACCACCACGTTGGCGATGACCACCAACGCCGCGCCGATCAACACCGTGGCCATGATCATCGGCAGGTCATCGTTGAACACCGAGGTCACCGCGAGCTTGCCGATGCCCTGGATGTTGAACACGGTCTCGGTGATCACCGCACCGGACAGCAGGCCGGCCAGGTCCAGGCCGAACACGGTCAGCACCGGGGAGAGCGTGGCCCGGCCGGTGTGCTTGAGGTGCAGGGTCGAGGTCTTCAATCCGCGCCCGCGGCCGGCCCGCACGAAATCCTCACCGAGCGTGTCGAGCATCCGCGATCGGGTGAGCCGCGCATACACCGCGGTGCTCACAATGGCCAACGTGATCCACGGAATGATCATGCCCTTGAACCAGGAGGTTGGGCTGTTGCTGATCGGCACGTAGCGCGGGTCGGGCAGCCAGTGCAGTTGGTCGACGAATACGTTCTTGAGCAGCGGGCCGATGAAGTAGATCTGTAGTGAGGCGCCGATCAGGCTGAACGAGATCGCGAACCGGTCGAACCAGGTTTGCGCGCGCAACGCAGCGATCGCGCCGAGCCCGACACCGACGATCAGGAACAGGGTCGCGGCGCCGATGGCCAACGAAATGGTGGCCGGGAACCGGTCCAGCAACGTCGACCAAACCTGTTGCTTGGTGGTGTAGGAGTAGCCGAAGCACGGCACGCCGCAGTGGGTCGGCTGACCCGCGAACGTGTAGTCCCGGCCGACGAAGATCCCCTTCATGAAGTCCCAGTACTGCACGAAGATCGAGCGATCCAGGCCCAGTCCGTGCTTGATCTCGGCCAACCGGGTGGGGTTGCACGACTTGCCGCAGACCAGCCGCGCGGGGTTACCGGGCAGCGCGAAGAACAGGAAAAACGTCACCGCGCTGACCACCAGGAGGATCAGCACCGCACTGAGGATGCGACGGATCAGAAAGCGCAGCACGCGTCCTCCTCCCGGTGGCGAATCACTTGACGTACAGCCCGTTCAGCGAAACCTCGCCGTAGATGTTGTCGTAGGTGACGTGGCCCAGCCGGGGCCCGTACAACTGCCGGGACCGCAAGTAGGTGTCGGGAAACACGGGGAGTTTTTGCAGAATTGCGCGGTCCAGTGCGGCCCAGCGCTTACCCGCTTCGATCGGGTCGGCGATCTTGCGAATGGCGTCCATCTGCTTGTTGATGGCGTCGTCTTTGAAGAACGACTGGTCGGTGTTACCCGGCCCATCCACGATCAGCCGGCCGTCGAACAACGGCGGGTAAACGGTCGACCCGCTCGGCCAGTCCGCCGCCCAGCCCTGCGCGTAGACGTCGAACGGGTTGCTTGGATCTGACTCAAGGTCCTGGTCCTTGGGATCGACGGCCTTCTTGATCACCTTGAAGCCGGCCTTCTCCAGCGCCTGCGTGGTGATAATCCCGGCCTGCTGCCCACGTCGGCTGGACGCGTTGTAGGGCATCACCAATTTCGTGCCGAGCTTGCCCGCTTCCTTCAGCAGCGCCCGTGCCCGCTGCGGGTCCCCGCCGGGGGGCACCTGAAAGAGGTCGGAGTCCTCGTGCCCGACCAGGGTCGGCGAGGACAGCGTGCCGGCGAAGTCGCCGGTGTCCGGGCCACCCACCAGTTGGCGCAATTGGCAGCGCGGGTAGGCGTACATGACCGCCTTGCGCACCCGGATGTCCGTCATCCGACGCAGGTTGAACACCACGTAGCTGGTGAACTGGGTGAGCCCGCTGACGCTGCGGGCCAGCAGGTCCGGCCGGTTCAACACCTTGTCCAGTACCTCGGGTGAGACCCCATCAACAACCGTCATCGCGGCGGCGTCGGCGCCCACCGCGGCGATCAACCGGCGGTTGGTGTCCAACGGGGTCTCGCCAAAGGTGAACTCGAACCGATCCGGGTAGTCGGTGCGGATCGGGTCGGAGGCGCCCTTCCATGCGGTGTTGCGCACCAGCACCATGTTGCGGTCGATGTTGTGCGAGGCGATCTTGTAGGGCCCGTTGGAGAAGGGCTTCAGGTCGTAGTCGCCGCGGGTGTCCTTGCTCTTCTTCACCGGCGCGCCCTGCAGCGCCATGGCGAAGGGCACGTCGGGCTGTGCCTCCTTGAAATTCAGCACCACCGTCTTGTCGTCGGGGGTCTGGATGGCGTCGAGTTCCTTGCCGTCGTAGGGCCCCTTGTAGACAGAGTGGAAGTCCTGGGTGCCCGCGAACCAGGTCTGTAGATAGGTCGGACCCTCGGAGTAGTCCTCGACGAACTCCCGCTCCAGGCCGTACTTCACGTCGGCGGAGGTGACCGGCGAACCGTCCTCCCAGGTAATGCCGGGCCGCAGGGTGTAGGTCCAGGTGCGGTTGCCGTTGCTTGATTTGCCGGTGTCGGTGGCCAGATCGCCGACCAGCTTGATGTTGGTGCCGTCCTCCAGGTAGCCGGTGAGCTGACGGGTGAGCAGCTGCGAGAGGGTCTGCAGGTTGTTGACGTAGATGCGCGCCGGGTCCAGGTGCTGGTAGTCGACAACGTCGTAGACCCGCACCGTGCCGCCGCGCTTGGCGTCGGGCACCGGCTTCACCGGCGCGCTCACCTTGTTGTCGATGCGGTAGTTGTACTTCGGGATCGGCGTCGCGGAGGCCTCGGCCGAGCAGGAAGCACTCTCGGCGAGGTCGTCTCCGTGACCGCCGAAGGTGCAGCCGGGCAGTAACCCACCGACACACACGATGGTCATCGTCAGACCGACCGCCCGCTTCATCGCAGGCCCTTGGGGTCCAGGGCGTCGCGTACCGCGTCGCCGAGGATGTTCGCGGCCAGCACCAGGATCAGCAGCGTGGCGCCGGGAATGACGAAGTACGCCGGGTCGGACAGGTAGACGTCCTTACCGGCGCTGACCATCCGTCCCCAGTCCGGGGTGGGCTCCACGATGCCGATGCCGAGGAAGGCCAGCGCCGCCTCACCGGTGACCACGCCCGGCACCGCGATGGAAAAGGTGACCAGGATCGGCGACCACAGATTCGGCAGTAGTTCCTTGCGCACAATCCGCCAGGTGCTTGCGCCGGACATGCGCGCGGCGTCGACGAACTCGCGTTCGCGCAGGGACAACACCTCGCCGCGGATGAGCCGGGCCTGGAAGGTCCAGCCGAACAACGAGAACAGGAAGATCACCACCGCGAAGCGCAACCACGTCGGCGTCTGCTCATCCGGGGCCACGAACCGGGAATCCACCACCGGGCTGAGCGCAATGATCAGCAGCAGCCCCGGGAACACCAGAAACAGATCCAGGACGCGGCCGGCGATCCGGTCCACCCGACCGCCCAGGTACCCGGTGGTGATGCCGTAGATGACGCCGACCACCGAGGTGATCAGCGAGATGGTGATGGCGATGAACAGCGACGTACGCGCGCCGTACACCAACTGCATGAACACGTCCCGGCCCAGGCCCGGTTCGACACCCAACCAGAAGCGAGAGCTGATGCCGCCGTGCGCCTGCGCGGGCAGGCCGCTCGAGGTGAGCAGGCCGGCGTGGTTCAGCCCGTAGGTGGTGTACGGGTCGCGGCCGTAGATCTTGCCGATGAGCGGCGCGAACAGCGCGACCAGCAGATAGAAACCGACCACGCCGGACGCGATGACGCCGACCTTGTCGCGCTTGAAGCGCTCCCAGGCGATCTGGCTGGGCGACCGGGTGGGTGCCGGCCGAGCGGGATCGGCGGGCCCGGGGGCGGAGGCAGGTTCCTCGAGCAGGTCGGGCGGCAGGGTGGTCATCAGCCTGCCCCTTCCTGCGGCCGGCGTCCTTACCGGTGGTTCGGCGCAGCGTACGGGGCGGATGGCACCCCGGGAAAGCACCGGGGGTTTGCCCCCCGAGTGGAATGCCCAGGCTCCCTGCATGACGGCCAATGTGATGTGGTTCCGCCGGGATCTGCGGCTACGGGACAACCCAGCGCTGCTGGCCGCGGCGGGCTCGTCCGGGTTCGGCGACGGCCGGGCCGCGGTGGTGCCGTTGTTCCTCATCGATCCGGCCCTGTGGCAACCCGCCGGCGATCCCCGGCGCGCGCGTCTGGTGGCCACGCTGCGCGCGCCAGCCCCCGGCGCGTGGAATGGGTGCACCCGCCGACCGTGCACGAGCTGCCCGCGGCCGGCGCCGCACTGTCCCCGGCCGGCGAGGAAGCGGCGCTGCGTCGGTGGCGCAGGTTCCGCGACGGGGCACTGCGCGCTTACGCCACCGACCGGGACAACCCCCAGTTGACGGTACGTCAGATCTTTCCACGGCGCTGAAGTTCGGTGAGTTGCATCCGCGCACTCTGCTCGCCGATCCGGCCGAGCGCGACGGGCACGCCGACCCGCTGGGCACCAGCGGCGCTGCCACGTTCCGTGAGGAATTGGCCCGGCGAAAGTTCCACGCCGACATGTTGTTCCACCGCCCGCAGACCGCGCGGGAGTATCTGCGTCCCGAGTTCGCCCGCATGCCCTATGCCGGCCCCGGCGAGCAGCTGGAGGCCTGGCAGCAGGGCCGCACCGGCTACCCGATGGTCGATGCCGGCATGCGGCAGTTGCTGCATTCCGGCTGGATGCACAACCGGGTGCGGATGATCGTCGCCTCGTTCCTGGTCAAGGACCTGCACCTGGAGTGGCAGCACGGCGCGCGCTGGTTCATGCAGCGCCTGCGCGACGGGGACCTGGCCTCCAACCAGTTGAACTGGCAGTGGGTGGCCGGCTGTGGGGCCGACGCCGCCCCGTACTTTCGGGTGTTCAACCCGGTCAAGCAGGGCCAGAAGTTCGACCCGGACGGGGACTACGTGCGGGCGTGGATCCCCGAGCTACGGCACCCGCCCGGCGCAGCCGCGCACGTTCCGTGGGACGTGCCGGAGGGCTACGCCCACCGCTACCCGCGGCGGATCGTGGATCACGCCACGGAGCGACGCGAGGCGCTGCGCCGGCTCGAGCAGGTGCGCGCACTCAGTCGAGCCTGACCCGGGTCAGCGCGCTGCGCCCATCCTCGTCGGAGAGCACGGACACGACGGCGTAGGTGGCGTTGGGCGACAGCAACCATGCTCCGTGTGGGGGACCGGGACCGCCCGACAGGCGCGGCAAAAATGTGCTCGACACTCGCCGGCTTTTCCACGTACCGTCGAGGTACACGGATGGGAGGTGGTCCTAACTTTGTGTATTCATAGGACGCGTGAGGTGGCTGCAAGCTAGCCGCTGACGGTTGTGCCTTCACCGGTTGCCACAGGCGGTCGGCGAATCCACTGCAGTCACCCGGGGCCCGCGGTGTTCGGGGTACGTCCCCTCGAACTGTCGACACGTCGACAGCCGCGGGTTTCCGTTTGTCCGGGGGTCAGGCCAGCGGGTCGACGTCCGCGGCCGGCATGCGGTCGGTGGCCGCGATCACTCGCATCAATGACTGCTGGATGGCCACCAGGTCGTCGAGGTCCATGCCCAGGCGCGCGACCACCGCGTAGGGGATTTTCTCCGCCTCCGCCTTCAGCGCCCGGCCTGAATCGGTGAGGTCGACCATCAGCACCCGCTCGTCGTCGGTGTGCCGGGCACGGCTCAGGTAACCCAGCGCCTCCAGTCGCTTGAGCATGGGCGACAGCGTCGCCGGGTCGAAGTGCAGCGCGGTTGCCAGGTCCTTGGCCGCGCGCGGGCCGTCGTGGTCCCACATGGCGAGCATCACCAGGTACTGCGGATGCGTGAGCCCGTGTGGCTCCAGCAGCGGCCGGTACACCCCGATCACGCAGCGGCTGGCCACCGACAAGGCGAAACACACCTGCCGTTCCAACTCCAGCGGGTTCGGGCCGAGGTCAATGGTGCGGGTCAGTGTCTGCTCGCTCACAGTTCCACCCTAGCGCTTGTCTTTGGTGCACTATTGATTAGTGTACTAAACATCAGCACGCCAATGGAGGTTTGCGATGAACGAGAAGCCCCCCACCCACGAACCGCATGGCTTCGAGGACCTGCCGTGGCGCATCGGCTACCGGATACGCCGAGGGTTGTTCCACATCTTTGGCCCGCCCCAGCTCAGCCCGCACAACGACCCGCACATGCGACTGGCCCGCGAGCGCGCCGCCCGCTACGCCGGTCGGACGGCGACTCAGGGCGCCAAGCGGTCGGTCGTCCAACCCGCCGGTCCAAGGGTGTAGCGCAACCGGTCGTGCAGCCGGGAGCTTCTCCCCTGCCAGAACTCCATGGCCTCAGGGATCACCCGGTAGCCGCCCCAGAAGTCCGGCGCCGGCACCTCGGTGCCCATTGGCCAGCGCCGATTGAGCTCGGCGAACCGTTCGTCGAGTTCGGCCCGGGAGCCGAGCACGGTGGACTGTCGCGAGGCCCACGCGCCGATCTGCGAGGCACGTGGGCGGGACCGGAAATACGCCGCCGACTCGGACGGGTCGACCCGTTCGGCCCGACCGGTGACGATCACCTGCCGACGCAGGCCGTGCCACGGGAACAGCAACGACACCGCGGCGCGGGCCTCGAGATCGGCGGCCTTGCGCGAGGCGTAGTTGGTGAAGAACAGGAACCCGCGCTGGTCGAACTCCTTGAGCAGCGTCATCCGCGACGACGGCGTGCCGTCCGCACCCACGGTGGAGACCACCATGGCGTTCGGTTCGGCCAACCCGGCCGCGGCGACCTCGCGGAACCACTCCCCGAAGGCCACCAGCGGGTCCGGATCGAGGTCGCCGACATCCAGGCCCTCGGCCATGTACTCCTGGCGCATCCCGGCCAGGACCGGGTCGGGGCCACCGAGGTCCGGATTCACCTGAGGGGACGTCAGTCCAGCTGGCTGTGCAGGAAGGCGGTCGCCTCGGCCCAGCACTTGGCGGCCAGCGCCTCGTCGGTGTTGCCGAGCGGGTTCTGCGGGTTCATGAACGCGTGGCCCGCACCGTCGTGCACGGTGAATTGAACGTCCTTGCCCATCCCCTGCAGCTTGGCCTCCAGCGCCCGAGCCGCTTCGGGTGCGAAGAAGTCGTCGTTGCCCGCCATGTGGCCGCGCACCACTGCGGTCAACCCGGACCAGTCCGGCTCCATGTCCGGCGGCGGGAAGCCGTAGAACGGCACCGCGGCCTTGATCTTGTCGCCGCGGCCGGCCGCGATGAGCATGGTGAGCAGGCCGCCCATGCAGAAGCCGGTGACGCCGAGCGCATCCCCGGTGACGGCCTCATGCCCGGCCAGGAAGTCGATGGCCCCGCTCATGTCCCGGGCGGCGCGGTCCGGCGGCAGGCTGTTCATCAGCTTGCCCGCCTTGTCCATTTCGTCGTGCGCTGCCAGCTCGCCGTGGTACAGGTCCGGGGCCAGCGCGACGAAGCCCGCCTCGGCCAACCGGTCGACCATGATCTTCAGCGATGGGTCCAGGCCCCACCATTCCTGCAGCACCAGCACGCCCGGCCCGCGTCCGCTCGCCGGTAGTGCCAGGTAACCGCCCGCCGTGCCTCCATTGCTCGCAAACTCCACGTTGTTCGCCATGCCTGCGAGGTTACAGACGAGTGAGGCGAGCGGAGAAGCGAGCCGGCGAGGAACGAGCGCTCGCTCCTCCCGAGCCGATTGAGTCTGTTGAGCGCAGCGAACATCCCGGGTAACTGTGGCCCGGAGCACGTAGGGACGGGGTTCGCCGCTGACCGGCGTACGGAACAATGGGCGACGGAGCCGACAGCGTCGACGGCGTCGACCGGCCGAGCATGGCTCGGCACCGGAGCGAGTCAAGGGATTCAAGCTGTGAGCGACCCGAGCACGATCATCATTCCCACCGAACTCAAACCCGCCGACGGCCGTTTCGGCTGTGGCCCGTCCAAGGTGCGCCCGGAGGCGCTGTCCGCGCTGGCCGCGGCCGGCGCCTCGTTGCTGGGCACCTCGCACCGGCAGGCCCCGGTGAAGAACACCGTCAAGCGCGTGCGGCAGGGCATCTCCGCGCTGTTCTCCGTACCCGAGGGTTACCAGGTGGTGCTGGGCAACGGCGGCGCGACCGCGTTCTGGGATATAGCCGCGTTCGGCCTGGTGCGCAAGCGCAGCCAACACCTGCACTTCGGGGAGTTCTCCTCGAAATTCGCGAGCGTCTGCAAGGGGGCGCCGTGGCTGGGCGAGCCCACCGTGCTCAAGGCCGAGCCGGGTTCGCACCCGTTGCCCCGGGCCGAGGCCGGCATCGACGTCTACGCCTACACGCACAACGAGACCTCCACCGGGGTCGCGATGCCCATTGCGCGGGTCACGGGTGCCGAGGAGGGCGCGCTGGTGCTGGTCGACGCGACCTCCGGTGCGGGCGGCCTGCCGGTGGACGTCACCGAGACCGACGCCTACTACTTCGCGCCGCAGAAGTGCTTCGCCTCCGACGGCGGGCTGTGGCTGGCGATCATGTCCCCGGCCGCGCTGGCCCGGGTCGAGGAGATCTCCTCCTCGGGTCGCTACATCCCGACCTTCTTCGACCTGCCCACCGCGATCG
Organism: Sporichthyaceae bacterium; assembly: GCA_036493475.1. Classification (NCBI taxonomy): domain Bacteria; kingdom Bacillati; phylum Actinomycetota; class Actinomycetes; order Sporichthyales; family Sporichthyaceae; species Sporichthyaceae bacterium. The sequence continues at coordinate 25,208 of DASXPS010000168.1, forward strand.
ACAACTCCAGCAAGGATCAGACCTACAACACCCCGGCGCTGGCCACCCTGTTCCTGCTCGCCGAGCAGCTGGACTGGATGAACGGCAACGGCGGTCTGGAGTGGGCCGTGGGGCGAACCACCGCGTCCTCCAACCACCTGTACACCTGGGCGGAGAAGTCGGAGTTCGCCACCCCGTTCGTCCTCGACCCGGCACAGCGCTCGCTGGTGGTGGGCACCATCGACTTCGTCGACTCGGTGGACGCCGCCGCGGTGGCCAAGGTGCTGCGCGCCAACGGCATCGTGGACACCGAGCCCTATCGCAAGCTGGGCCGCAATCAGCTGCGCATCGCGATGTTCCCCGCCGTGGAGACCTCCGACGTCGAGGCGCTCACCGCCTGCATCGACCACGTCGTCGCCGCCCTGTAAACCCATGCGTCCGGCCAACGGTGCGCAATAACGTCGGGTTGGCCGGACGCAACGGGTTCCGCGGGACGCCCGCTCAGTCGTAAGGCGGGTAGTAGGGCTCGTTGTGACTGCGCGGACACTCGGGGCCCATGGCGTACGGGGACTCCGGGTCGTTGTTGCAGTTGGGGTGGTAGTGGTGACGGTAGTGGTGGTGCCCGTACCCGCCGTATCCGTCCCCATAGCCGTCACCCGGCGGGTACCAGTGGGAGGGCTGGGTCTGCGCCGCGGTGGCGGCGTGAGCCGTGCCCACCCCGGCGACCGGAACAACAGCGGAGACGGCGAACAGCGCTGGGACGAACCAGCGCGATGCGAATCGCGACGCCATGACTCCTCCTCACAATTCGTGCCTCATCAGCACGGTACGTGAGGTTCCTACCCGGGATCGTTCGACCTGATGTCCAGTGACATTCCGACCGAAACCGTCTGTGTTCCTCCTATTGCGAAAGTCGGTTGGTGACGGGCATCGGCTGACATCCTGATCAGGAACAGCTACGGCAGAGGGAGACCGTCATGCGGATGCTGGGCCCGACGATCCTCGCGCTGGCGTTGGCCGCTACCGCCGGCTGTGGTGGCAGCGGCGGCGCGGGCGCCGACACGGCGAACAGCAGCGCCGCGCCGAGCGCCGGGGCCTCTGCCTCGACCGTGGCGAGCGCCGCGCCCGCCGTCGCCGCCCCGTCGTCCGGGTCCAAGGCGGACATCATCGCGATCACCAAACTCACCAAGTCCATCGAGACCGGCAAGCCCGAACTCGCCTGCAAGACGCTGATGAACACAGCGATGATCAGCAGCACATTCGGCACCGTGGACAACTGCGTGGCCGGCGCCGACGAGGACGACCCGACCACCGCAGTGACCGCCGTCTCCATCCAGGTCAACGGCAACAAGGCCACCGCGATCGTCACCGACTCCGGCGGCGCCAACGACGGGGCAACCGGCACCTGGCACTTCGAGCGCACCGGTAAGACCTGGAAGCTGGCCGGATGGGGCGTGGACTACATGCGCTCCCTGACCGCGGTGAACTTCGGCCCCAACTACAAGGCCACCGAGGCCGACGACCCGTTCGCCAACGCCGGCTACCGGCTCTGTGTCCGCGACGGGATGGTGGCCAAGGACGACGCGGCGTTCCGCAAGCTCGCCCTCGAGATGGAAACCGACCACAACACCGTGGCCGGGTCGGTCTTCGCGGCCTGTGCGAGCAAGGGCCCGGGTGGGGAGTCCCCGTTCCGCGCCATCTTCGAGAAGGGCCTGCGCCAGGAGTTCCACGCCTACGGCGCGCCCGCCGAGGCCGCCGACTGCGTCATCGACAAACTGCGCACGGCGATCCCGGAGGCGAACCTGATCAACGCCGTGCTGAACGGGACCGGCTCGAAGGAGCTCAGCAAGGTCTCGACCACGGTGGCCACGGCGACGCAGGCCTGCGCCAAGGGCAGCACCGGGTCGCACCCGACCATCCGGGCCCCGAAGCACCAGTACACGATTCGCCCGTTGCACTGAGGTCGTGACCGGCCTGCATGATGTGCGGGTGCGCACGTCCACCGCGACCCTGGTCGCGCTCACCCTCGTCCTCGCCGGTTGCGGCGGGGGCCACGACGAGGCGATGCGCAGCTATGCCCCGCCCTCGGCGCAACCCACGGCAAGCCCCACTGCCGTCGGCGTGCCCGGCTCGAAGGCCGACGTCGCTGCGCTGACCACGCTGGCCAAGGGCATCAACAGCGGCAGCCCGTCCCACGTGTGCGCCGACCTGTTCACCACCCATTTGGTCAGCACGGTGTTCGGCGGCCTGGACACCTGCATTGCCGCCGACGACGGCGACACTCAACCGACCACCGGCGCTTCGGTCAGCAAAGTGCGGGTGGCCGGGGATACCGCGACCGCGGTCATCACCGACTCCGGCGGGGCCAGCGCCGGCGCCAAGGGCACCTGGCACTTCGTGCGCACCGACGGCCAGTGGCGACTGGACGAGTGGGGCGTGGACTATCTGCGCGCGGAATACGCCAGCCAGTTCGGACCCAACTACAAGCCCGACGGCGCCGACGACCCGTTCGCCGATGCGGGCTACCGCGCGTGCCTGAACCTGGGCATGCAGGCCAAGGACGACGACACGTTCCGCAAGCTCGCCTACGGCCTGCAGTCCAACCGCAACGACGACACCATCGGCGCCATCTTCCAGGCCTGCGAGAAACAGGGCCCGGACGGCAAGTCCCCGTTCCGCACCGCCTTCGAGGACCAACTACGCCAGGAGAGTCAACAGGGCGCGATGTCCGCCGCCGCGGCGCAGTGCGTCACGGACCAGATGCGCCAAGCGATCTCCGAATCCGACCTCGTCGTCGCGCTGCTCAACGGCCCGAGCTCCGATGACTACGCGACGTTCGCGAGCAACGTCGCGGTGATCAGCGCCGCCTGCGACAAGGGCGGCAAACCCGCCGGCATCCGCCCGCCCCACCTCGGCGGGCACGCGCTGCACTAATCCCGGCGGGTGGCCAGGACGAGCACCAGGGCGCCCAGACCGAGGGCGGACAGCAGCGCCACCCAGCGGCCGTCGACGCCGGGCAGGCCGTGGGAGTCGCCGACCGGCTGGGCCGACACCGGGTGGCTGGGCTTGGCCGAGGCGCGATGCGCGGACGCGGACGGCGTCTCGGTGGGCTCGCCGTCTCCCGGACTCGGCCCGCCGGTGCCGGCCAACTTCGCCGGGTCGGCGGGCAACGGCACCCGCCACACCGCCGAGTTCAGGCCCTCACTGCCGAACAGCAGCGCGCTGCGGTCTCCCATCGCGGTTACCGACTCCCCCTGGATCTGGATCGGTGGGGTGAACGTGGCCACGGTGCGCCACTCCGCGTCCAGCACCCACGCCTCGCTGTACCCGCGCAACACCACGTATTTCGAGCCGGGCAGGAACGTGCCGTCGGTGACGATCGCCGGCGCGCCCGCCACGCGGTGCAGCACATTCACCCGGCCCTGCTGCAACGGTGTCGGCACCGCCCAGACCGCCGCCTGGCCCGCGTCCTGTTTGGACACCACGAACAGGTGATTGTCCGAGGGCCGGCACAGCAACGTCTCCGCGTTGCGCGCCTTGGAGTCGGCGTAGGCGAAGTCGTAGGAGACATAGGGCACGTCGCCGGTGCGCAGGTCGGCCGGTTCCCGAACGCCGAGCAGCCGATAAGTCTTGTAGATGGCCAGGTTGTCGCCGACCTCGCCGACCCAGATCATCGGACCGCCCGGCCCGGCGCACTCGGTGATCGACTCCCAGTCCCGGTCGGACGCGCCGTTCAGGGTCAGCGTGGCCGTGGTGTTGCCGGTCTTGGTGTCAACCGCGAAGACCTGCGGCGGATGCCCGGAGTCGTTGTGCGTGAACACCACCCCGCGGTGGCGCAGGCTCACCGCCAACCCGCTGGACTCGGTGATCCGTTGATCGGTGTACCGAAACAGCACACTGGGTTTGTCGTCGGCGGCCCGGGCCGGCGCACCGAGGGCAGCAGCCGCGGCACACGCCGATACCAGCGCCGCGAGCAGCAGGCCGCGTCTCACCACTCGCCCCCATGACGCTGCGTCAGTTCCGCGGAGAGCAGCGCGGCCAGACGCGGCCGCAGCCCCCACTCCGTCGTGATCGCACGGTACTCGTCGACCAGCGCCGGATCGGCGGGCGCGCCGGTGCGCACCGCCCGGATCGCCACGTTGCGTGCGGTGTGCTCGGTGGAGACGAACTCCAGCACGTCCACCCGGTAACCGACCAGGCGCAGCAGCAACGCGCGCAGGGCGTCGGTGAGCACGTCGGCCAGGCGTTCGCGCAGGATGCCGTGCTTCAGCAACGAGCCGTACTGTGCCGGTGCGCCCTGCGTCCGCAACGTCGCCGCCGTCTCGTGATGACAGCAGGGTGCGGCGACCAGCAGCGGCGTCGCCCAGCCGACCGCCCGGGCCAGCGCCTCGTCGGTGGCGGTGTCGCAGGCGTGCAACGCGAGCACCACGTCCCCCGCCGCGACGTCGGCCCCGGCGATGTCCGCGGCCACGAACCGGGTCACCCCCGCGACCCCCAACCGCGCGGCCAGCGCGGTGTTGCGCGCCAGGGCGGCCTCGCGCAGGTCCACCCCGGTCAGCGTCACCGCACCCGCCGACACCGTGCTCAAGTAGCGCTGGGCGGCGAAGCTCAAATAAGCGTGCCCGCAACCCAGGTCCACCACGTGCAACGGATCCCGCCCCGCCACCGCGTTCAGCTCCGGGGCCAGCAACCGCAGGAACGCATCCACCTGACGACGCTTGCCCGCATCCGCGCCGAGCTCGGTGAACAACGGATCGTCCGGCGCCAGCAGCCGCCTCTTGCTGCGGTCGTGCGTGGTTTCCACCGCGGCAGCCGTGCCGCTGCGATGCACCAACGCCTCGCCCTTCTTGGTCACCCGCATTTGCACGGTGCCCGTTGCCCCGGCCACGTGCCAGTTGCCGAACGGCGCGGCCAACAACTCATCCACCGCGGCCGCCGCTTCGGCGTCGTCGAGGTTGCGGGTGTGCGCCGTGCGCTCGTCGACCCGCACCTCCTGCAATCGCGGGCCGCCCTTCAACTGCACCGGCCGCAGCTCCACCCGACGCCAATCCGGCGCCGGTCCGCGGTGGCGCCGGCCGGACGCGACCGCGCGCATCAGGCCGGGGTCGAGCAGCAGCCCGCGCAGTTCGGCCAACACCTCGGTCAACGGCTCGGCCACACCCTCAACTCCACGCGTAGGCGATGACCACGTTGGCCGCGGCGAGCCCGAACGCCCCGTAGAAGATGGGCGGCGGCGACGGGACGCGACGCATAGTGCCGTGCACCAGCCCGGTCACCACCAGCGCGATCGCCAATTTGGTGCTGATCTTCGCCGTGTCCAGGTGGTGGTCGATGTGGTGGTCGACGAGCACCAACAACGCGCCGGATATCAACTGCGCGGGCGCACCGACGACGATCGGCGCGGTCATCCGCAGGTCCTTCGACATCGCCTGCAGCAGGAAGCCGCCGAGCAGGACGGCCATCCCCGCCAGGTGCACGAGCAACAACGCATGCCGCAGCGCGTCCACGTCTCTCCTTTCGGCGACAACGCCCGAAACCTAACCGACTGGTCCGGTTGTCCACCGTTCGGCGGTATCGACTGTTGTTGCCGGATCTGTCCGGGTCACGCTCGTGCCTGACCGCCCCCGTGTGGGCGGGCCGCCACAAACGGCCGCTCGGGACCTCCTCCCGCGCGGCAGAGGGGGTCCCACCATGAGCCGCTCCACGACCCGTCGGGTCACGACCTGGATCGCCGCCGGCGTCCTGACGGTCTCCGCCCCGCTGCTCGCCGCCACCACCGCACACGCCGCTGCAGGCGATAAGGCCGACTGCAGTGCCAGCCCGCCGGCAGGCACCATGTATGACGACGGCAGTGGCACGGTGCGCTTCGTCATCGTCGGCACCTCCGGTAACGAGGCGCTGATCGGCACCAGCGGGCCTGACATCATCTTCGGGAAGACCGGCGACCACTACATGTGGGGCGGCAAGGGCGACGACATCCTCTGCGGTGGCAGCGGCAAAGACCGAATGTTCGGCGGCTCC
>DASXPS010000169.1 GCA_036493475.1 Sporichthyaceae bacterium
TCCGAAGAAGTGTGGGTGCCCGGACACTCTTCTTCGGACGCAACGGGGAGAAGTCCGCGGACGGCGGCCAGCCAGGCCTCGGCGTGCGCGATGCCGTCGGGTTCGACGTCCACCCGGTCCAGCAGTCGGCTCGCGCCGAGCTCGGCCAGGCGGGCGTCCAACCGGCGCCCGTGTCCGCAGAAATCGGCGTAGTTGGAGTCACCGAATGCCAGCACGGCGTAGCGCAACCGCAAAAGTGACGGCGCGTCAGGCAAGGTGAGCGCCCGCCAGAACACGGTGCCGTTGTCCGGGGCCTCGCCGTCGCCGAAGGTGCTGGAGACAACCAGCAGCACCTCCGCCGAGGCGAGTTGCTCGCGGTCGATGTGATCCATGCCCATGAGGTCCACGCCGTGCCCGTCCGCGGTCAGGTCACGAGCGACGTCGGCGGCGAACTCCTCGGCATTGCCCGTCTGCGAGGCCCAGGCCACCAGGATCCGCGGCCGGTCCAACGGCGCCTCGGCGGCAGGGGAGAAGGGCTCGGGTTCTCGACTGAACAGCCCCGCCAACAGACCGTCCACCCAGATCCGCGCCAGGCCGGAGAACGGCGCACTGCGCGGCAACACCGGCACGCCACCGCCGGTCGACGCACCCCGGATCAGGCCCTGCAGATAGGCGCGCTGATGCTCGTCGAGGCGGGGCAGCGAGTCGTCCCCGAGCAGCGCAGGCAGATCCACCGCCCCCACCCCGCTTGCGTCCGAAAAACTGGGGGTGCCCGGACACTCTTCTTCGGACGCAAGCGGGGTGACGCGTTTCAGCGATACGGCGCACACCTTGAGTTCGGGCTGCAGCGAGTCCGGGTCCACCGCGTCGGAGGTCACGGCGTTGATGCTCAGGTACTCGCCATAACTGTCGTTCCAATGGAACGGCGCGAATACGCTGCCGGGCGCGACGTCGGGGGACAGCCGCGCCGGCAGGATCGCCCGCCCGCGCCGGGAGGCCACCTCGACCATGTCCCCGGTGGCGACACCCCGTTCGGCGGCGTCGTCCGGATGCACCTGCAGGTAGGGGCCGGGGTCGAGCTTGCCGAGCTTGGCCACCTTGCCGGTCTTGGTCAGCGTGTGCCACTGGTGCTGCACCCGGCCGGTGTTCAGCACCAGTGGGTAATCGGCGTCGGGCAGTTCGGCGGCCGGAACGTGCGGACGGGCCAGGAACCGGGCGCGACCCAGCGGGAAGGTGAGCCCGGCGTCGCTGCGATAGCGGATCGGGTGCCGGTCGGCGGGGTCGTCCGGGGGAGCCGGCCACTGCACCGGCCCGTTGCGCAACCGCTCGTGGTCCACGCCGCGCAGGTCCCAACCGGTGACCGGGTTCGCGAAGGCGCGCAGCTCGTCGAACACGGCGGCCGCATCGGGAAAGTCGAACGCGTCGGCGTGTCCGAGTTCGATACCGACGCGGGCGATCAATTCCCAGTCCGGCCGCGCCTCACCCGGCGGATCCACCATCGCCTGAAGCAGCGTCAGGTTGCGTTCGGAGTTGACGAAAACCCCGTCGGTCTCGGTCCAGATCGCCGCCGGCAGCAGGATGTCCGCGTAGGCGTTGGTCTCTGCGTCGGCAAAGGCCTCCTGCACGATGACCAGTTCGGCGTTCGCCAGGCCCTCGATCACCGTGCGCCGGTTGCCGACCGAGGCCACCGGGTTGGTGCAGATCACCCAGACCGCCTTGATCGCGCCGGTGGCCAGCCGCCGGAACATGTCCACGGTGCCGCTGCCGGCCTCGGCGCGCAGCGTGCCGGCGGGCAGCTGCCACAACTGCTCGACGAATTCCCGATCCGCGGGTGACAGCGCACTGCGCTGGCCGGGCAGGCCCGGGCCCAGGTATCCCATTTCCCGGCCGCCCATGGCGTTCGGTTGGCCGGTCAACGAGAACGGGCCACTACCCGTGCGGCAGATCGCGCCGGTGGCCAGGTGCAGGTTGCATAACGCGTTGGTGTTCCAGGTCCCGTGCGTGCTCTGGTTGAGCCCCATGGTCCAGCAGCTCATCCAGTTGCGCGCGGTCCCGATCCATTCCGCGGCCGTGCGCAGGTCTGCGGCAGGCACGCCGGTGAGCTCCGCGACCGTGTCGGCGCCGTAGTCGGCGAGAAAGGGCGGCATCGCCGCCCAGCCGTCGGTGTGCGCGGCGATGAATTCCGGATCGAGCCGGCCACCGTCGACGATCAGCGCCAGCAGGCCGTTGAGCAGCGCCAGGTCGGTGCCCGGCTTCACCTGCAGGAACAGGTCGGCGTTGGCCGCGGTGGCGGTGCGCCGCGGGTCAACGACGATCAGCTTCGCCCCGGCCCGGACCCGCTCCATCATCCGCAGGTAGAGGATCGGGTGGCAGTCGGCCATGTTGGCACCGATGACCAGGAACACGTCGGCGGCGTCGAAGTCGTCGTATGAGCCGGGCGGCCCGTCGGCCCCCAGCGACTGCTTGTAGCCGGTGGCGGCGCCCGCCATGCACAGCCGTGAATTCGACTCGATGTGCGCAGTGCGCAGGTATCCCTTGGCCAGTTTGTTGGCCAGGTACTGCGCCTCCGTGGTCATCTGCCCGGAGACGTAGAGCGCGACGGCGTCCGGGCCGTGCTCGGCGACAATGCTGCGCAGCCGCGAGGCGGCTTCGGCGATCGCCTCGTCCAGCGCGACCTCCTCCGGTGCGGCGCCGCGCTCGGGCCGGATCATTGCGCGGGTCAGTCGCCCGTCGGCACCGGCCACCTCGGCGCTGGTGGCGCCCTTGGTGCACAACCGGCCGCGGTTGGCCGGATGTTCGACATCACCGATCACCGAGATCACCCGGCGCGCCCCCGTGGCGTCCCGGCCGATCTGGAAGACCAGGCCACAACCGACTCCGCAGTACGAACACACACCACGGACGCGGGCCACCGGGTCAGCGAATCGAACCGGTGTTACTGGACCGTTTCGGAGTTGTCAGTGCAGCCACGCAGTCGGTAACCACTGCGTTTCATCGAGCTTGCAGTGCGTCCATCCCGACCGTGGTGGCCAACAGTAGGCGTCGGTCCAGCGCGCGCTCAGTGTCCGCGGAGGCGTCGATGTCGTACACGTCGGCAATCTTGAACCGGCGACGCCGGTTGGTGGCGATCACCTTGCCGTTGCGGATGAAGTTGAAGTCGTAGGGGATCGGCAGCCAGTTCGCCCAAGCGCCCAGGTATGGCAGCTCACCTACCAGGCGCCGGAACAAGGCGATCGGCAAGGATCTCTCGGTGGCCCGGCAGATCTCCTGACCGTCGGGGGTGAACAGGGCGTAGGTGGAGCGGAACAGCGAGATACCGAACACCTTCTGAATTTGCCCGATGGGCAGCCCGGCGGCAGTGGTGATGTCGTAGCGCGCGCGGGGGTCGAAGCGCTGCCGGGCCAGGATGCGCATCAATTGCTGGGTCTTGGACTGATCGGCGAAAAAGCCGATGTCCTCCTTGAACTTGAAGCGTTTCTGCTCGACGAAGCAGAACGG
>DASXPS010000170.1 GCA_036493475.1 Sporichthyaceae bacterium
ACCGCCACCGCCCTCATTGTGATCATCTGGCATACGCTCGCCGAGAGCCTCGCCTACCGCGACCTGGGCGCCGACTACTTCACCCGCCGCGTCGACAGCCCGCAAGCACGCCAACGTCGGCTCGTTCGCGAACTCGAAGCCCTCGGACACAGGGTCACCCTCGAACCGGCCGCCGCGTAACCGGTCACCCATATTGATCACCGACCAACCCGGCCTGGGTATCGGGTCACCGACCCCTACGCCCGGAACGTGCCTGGTCACGTAGTTACGTCTCAGACTCCGCCCTCGCGCACCTGCCCGACGTTATCTTTAGCCTTCGACTTGATCATGGCTTTGACCTGCCGGTCTTGGTCGTGGACGGTGTCGACGACGGTGGCCGTCAGGGTCTTGGTCAACAGGGGCCGATGAGTTTCGCGGGTTTGCGGTTCGGCGTGTCGCGTCCGGGTGGTCCGCCGCGAATGTCGGCGGCGCGGCGCTCGCCGAGGGCGCGGGCGAGCGCGTCGCGCAGTTGCTGGTTGTCGTGCTCGAGGTGGCGGATGCGCTCGGTGGCGGCTTCGAGTCGGCGCAGCAGGGACGCGTCGCTGGCGCGCTGTCGCTCGGGTGGGACCACCGGCGGAGTTGGGTGTTGACGGCGCCGGCGCAGGCGCTCGACCTCGGCGCGCAGGTCGTGCTGGGTGTAGAGCCAGGAGCGGGAGACCCCGGCTTCGCGGGCGAGTCCGTCGAGGGTGACGGGAGCGCTGGTGGCGTCCATGCGGCGCAACGCGGCCACCGCGCGGCGGCGGGTCTGCTCGGCGCGGTGTTGGGCGGCGGCGCGCAGGTGGCGGGTGTTGTCAGCCGGCATCGCGGGCGCCGTTCTGGTCGTGTTCGATCTCGCCGATCATGCGGTCGAGGTTGGTTAGGACGTGCGCGTTCATCTCGACCATGCGGGTCCGGCCGGCGGCCTGGGCGTCCTGGATCAGGGTCAGGGTGCGCCCGCGGTGCTCGCGCAGTTCGGGCAGGAACTCCGGTCCGGTGAGGAACACCGGGCAGCTCAGACAGGCGTTGGCGTGCGGGCAGCTCTTCTGCACCGGCAGCCCGCAGTAGCCGTGCGGCAGGGTCTGGGTGGCCAGCCCGTAGCGGGTCTTGGCCCACTGCGCCTGGGCCAGCGGCCCGTCGGGGTCGATGCTGACCCGCTCGCCCTTGACGTTGACCTTGGTGGCTTGTTCCCAGCGCCGCCGGACGGTCTGGTCGGTGATCCGCGCGTAGTGCGCGGTCATCTCGCTGGACTCGTGATCGAGCAGCACCCGCACGACCTCTTGCGGGACGTCGCGGTTGATCAACCGGCTGGCGAAGGTGTGCCGCCACTGGTGCGGGGTGAGCCGGGCGGGCTGGCCGTGCTCGTCGCGGATGTCGCAGTCGATCAGCCATCGGTTGAGCAGGCCGCGGTAGCTGTAGTAGGTCATCGGGCGGGTGCCAGTGGCGCTGGCGCGGTGGCGGGGGAACAAGCAGGGGTGGGCGTGGGGCCAGCGGGCGGCGACGCGGTCCTGCTGGGCGCGGATCTCGGTCTCGAGCTCGTCGTCGATGGGGACTGCGGCCTCGCGGCGCATCTTGTGATTGAGGTAGCGCAGGTAGGGGGCGCCCTGGCCGTCGTGGAGCAGGCAGTCGAAGGCCAGCGTGCAGGCGTCGGAGGCGCGTAGCCCGCACCGAATCAGGATCAGGGTGATCAGCCGGGCGTCGGGATGGGCCCAGCGGTCCAGGTTCGTCGGTGCCTCGATCTGGGCCATCAGGTGTTCGGAGAGCCGACGCGAGCGCTGCGGGGGACGGCGCGGGGTGTCGCCGGCGAAGAACACCGCGGTGGTGGGCAGGGTGTCGTCCCAGCCATGTTGGCGGATCGCGGAGAAGAACAGGTGCAGGCCGGTGACCGCGTCCTCCTTCGCGCCGAGCCCGACCGGCTGGGTGGCCAGCCAGGCCAGATAGCGTTCCAGCAGTGGCCGGTCGATCCCGGCCAGTGCGGTGACGGTGGGCGCGGCCTGGTCGAGGAACGCGCTGAAGCGGGTGAGCGCTCCGATGTCGTTGAGCACGGTGCTCACGGTGAGTCCGCCCGACAGGCGCAGCCGGGCCCAGCGTTTGGCCAGCTCGCGTAGCCAGGGCTGGGTGATGCGGTCGAACCGCAGGTGGTTGCGCCCCTCGGGGGCCTTGCCGGTGTTGCGGGTCAGCCCGGGCAAGGTGTGCAGCCGCCAGACGTCGCGCGGGTACTCGACCTCCCAACCGGTGCCCTCGCGCAGCGTGCTCACTACGTCGTGGGCGTGCAGGACGAACCCCTGGTACCAGCCGCCGGACTTCGCCTCGGTCAGCGCCCGCCACTGCTCCCGGGAGTGGTCGAGCATCGAGCCCACGCCGGCGGCCTTGACCTGTCCGATCGCCCAGTTCACCACCGGTGGCGGCGCGGTGATCGTCTGCTGGTCGTGGCGGCACTGGAGGGCGTACTGCAGCTCCAGTTGGGGTTGCGGGGCCAGCCCACGGAAGTCGATGCGGGCCCGCCCGCGCAGCAGGCAGTGCGCGACGTAGTCCTCTACCGCCGGGCGGCCCAGTTGGCGCCACCGCGTCTCGTGCGACTTGCAGAACAGGTGCTTGCCGTTCTCACACCACAGCGTGCAGAACGGCAGCCCGCACTCGGCGGGCTCGATACCGCGCACGGCCGGGTTGTCGGCGGCCCAGACCGCCGGGTCGGGGTGGCCGCTGCGGGTCCAGGCGCTTCGATGGCGGATGCACAACCCGAACCCGCTGCTGCCGAAGCGGCAGCCGGGCACCGTGCAGTGGGTCAGCTCGATCCGCCCGTGCAGCGGCGGCCCCGGGTCGGCGAGGAAACTCGCCAGGTCTGGGCGGCCGCGCTTGCGCCAGCGGTTGGAGTGCCCGCCGCACAGCCGGTACTCCCAGCCCGACCGGTCACAGCCGGGCACCGCGCAGCCGGGACGTCCGAGCACCGGGTCGCCCGGGGTCGGGACGTAGACCTCGACGCGGAACTCCGCGCGGACCGCCGCGAGCAGCTTGCCCAACAGCCCGCCGGCGGCGCTCGCCGGGCTGGGGGCGGTCATAGCCGCACCTCCCGGCCAGTGAACCAGCCCGCGGCCTGCAGCGTGCGGCGGGCGTCTTCGACGGTGAGATGGCCGTAGGCGTCGATCGTGGTGGTGATCGAGGCGTGTCCGAGTAACTCCTTCACGCTCTCCATCCCGGCGCCTCGACGCAGCAGCCAGGTGGCATAGGTGTGCCGGAAATGGTGTGGTCCGAACTCCACGTCGGTGCGCCGGCGCAGCCGCCCGACCAGGTCATACACCGCCGGGTAGGTCAGCGGATGCCCGCGCGGGCGGCCCCACAGGTTGACGAACACGTAGTCGGAGTCCAACGCGCCGTACTCGCGATTCAGGTAATCGGCATACAGCCGGATCAGCTCTGCGCTGGCCGGGATGGTCCGGCACCGGCCCGCCTTCGCCCGGGCCCGGTTGTCGTTGACCCGCGGAACAACCCGCACCTGCCGCTCGGCGATCTCGACATCCTCGTGGCGCAGCCCGAGCGCCTCGCCGATGCGCAGCCCGGTGTCGAGCAGCACCGCGAACAGCAGCCGGTCCCGCAACCGGGTGCACGCATCCAAGATCGCCTGCGTCTGCGCGGCGGTCAGCACCGGCGCCCGCAGGGCCGGCGCGACCAGCGCGACCGTGCGCCGCCGCTGCGGGTTGGTCTTGGTGACGTGATGCAGGAACGGCTTGAACGAGGTTCGCGCGCCACCCCGACGACCGACCGGCCCCATCGCGGTGAGCACACCGGCCAGCGGCACCCCGTGCCGGGAGTGGAACTCGCAGAACGAAGCCAGCGCCGCAAGCTTACGGTTCACGCTCGCCGGCGCGCAGTGATGCTCCACCGTGGGCAGCACCGCCACCCGCCCGTCGCGAGCCGCCGGCGGCAGCCGCAGCCAGGCCACGAACCCGGCGACGTCCTCCACCGTGACCGACTGCCAGTCCACCCCGCGCCCAGCCAGGAAGGCGAACCAGTCCTTCAGATCATGCGCGTACGCCTTGATCGTGTTCGGTGACCGCTCGATCGCCGCCAAGAACGCCAAGAACCGCTCGACCGGCTCCACCGGACCCTGGTCCTCGCCGAGCACGGTCCACGACTCGGCCTCCGAGCCCGGCATGAGCACCCGCTGCACCCGCATCGAACCTCCCGCCCGCGTGTTGGACGGCAGAAGGTAATCGCATCCACGACGTGATCGTTTGCAGCCCCGTGTCCGTCATGGACGTCACGGACCAGCCCCAATCGGCTCCAGATAACCGACGGCAGGTGCGCCAATCCGGCGGACTTGAGCTCGGCGATGGCCTGCTCGACCACGGCGTGGCGGCGGTGATCGGCCTCGATCCGCGGCAGGTCGCCGTCGCGGTCGGTGACCATGGCGTGGTAGTCGAAGTCAGTGAACAACGCCAGCTGCGAACCTGGGGTCGGGCGCACCCGGCGCACGACCAACCCGCACCTCGATCGCGTCCCGGGTCTGCGCGAAGCAGGTGTAGCGGGTCTCGGCGATGTCCGCGCCGGACACCTCCGGGGTGGACAGCCAGTACGGGATCGGCGTCCACGCCCGGACCTTCTTGTCCCGCCGGGCAGTGGCCGAGAACCGCACCCCGAACTTGCGGGCGGTAGACAGCACCGCGCGGGAGTAGGACGCGCTGTCGGCGCGGACGGTGAGCTGCCCGCTCGCCCCGGCGTGCCGGAGCC
>DASXPS010000171.1 GCA_036493475.1 Sporichthyaceae bacterium
CCCACCACCTGGGCGGGCCCACCATCCGCGGCAACCTGGCCTGCTTGTGCCGCCGGCACCACCAGATCAAACAACTACCCGGCTGGACCATCACCCAGGGCGAGCACGGGCAACTGAGCTTCACCACCCCCACCCGGCGCATCTACCGCACCCGACCACCCAACCCCGACGGCACCGAAGAACCCACCGAGACTCTGTGATCCGTCGTGTCCGTTTGTCTGTTCGTGCCGCTGGGAAGAGGCGCGAGTACAGCCTTGGGTGAGGGAGGCGAGGACGGTGTCTGCAACCGTATCGAAGACCGGGGCCGCCGCACTGCCCGGCTGGCTGCGCCCGGTCAACCGCGTGATGGTCCCGCTGCTCAATGTCGGACTGCCGATGGGTCCGGTGCGGGTGATCTCCGTGCCCGGCCGCAAGTCCGGCCGGATGCAGACCACACCGGTCACCCCGTTCCAGGTCGACGGCACCACCTACATCGCGGCGCTCGACGACGCCCAGTGGGTGAAGAACGCGCGGGCCGCCGGCTGGGCCGTATTGGCCCGCGGCCGACGACGCGGCGGGGTGCGGCTGGCCGACGTGCCCCTGGACGAACGGGTGGCAGTGCTACGTCAGTTCCCCACGCTGGTGCCCCGCGGTGTCGCGTTCTTCGTCCGCACCGGCACGGTGCAACCGCCCGCCGATGCCGACGCCTTCGCGGCAGCGGCCCCGTCGATCGCCGTGCTCCGCGTGGACCGCGTCGGGGCAGCCCCGTAGTCAGCAATCCGCGGTGCAGCCGCGATCGCCGATCTTGGCGTGCTTGGCGGCAACCGCGCTCGCCGGAGATCTGTCGTGGCCCTGCCGCCAGGCGTCGAGGTAGGGCCAGGGATAGACCTCGCCGCGGCGCACCCACCACTGGCCATGCTTGGTCGGCCAGGAGATGCCGAAGTGCAGGTGCGATGGGCCGCCACGGGCGTCGCCGGAGCGGCCGACCGTGCCGAGCAACTGACCGGCGTGCACCCGCACGCCGGGGCGGATGCCACTCGCCACCGCGGACAGATGTGACCCGTAGTAGCGCACCCCGTCCACGCCGACGATCGACACCGAGCGCCCGCCGCGATCCGCCCCCCGATTCCTCCGCGAGTGCCAACGGTCCTTCGTCGAGACCTCATCGACGACGCCGTCGACCGGCGCGACGAACCCACAGCCAACCGGTGCGAACATGTCGGTCGCCGGGTAGTCATGGTGCACGTGCCCATAGCTGACGCGGTGTTGGCAGTCCAGCGGGAACACGTGCCCGGGCGGCGCGGGCGGGACCACGGTGAGGGTGGCGAGCAGCAATACGGGTAGTGCGGTCACTGGCACACGTTACGCCGCGGCGACCTATCGCCGGCGGCCCCGCAGCGCAAGGATCCGTGCATGAGCGAAATCGCTGACGCGAACCGCCGCCTCATCCAGTCCGCGTTCGACGCCTGGAGAGCCGGCACGGCGAACATCTCGGACCTGTTCGCCCCGACCATGGTGTGGCGGATTGAGGGCCACTCACTTGTGAACGGGGAGTACACCTCCGCGCAGGACTTCATCGACCTCGTCCTGCAGCCCTTCGGCGCCCGCTTCAGCACCGGCCAACGCTTCCGCCCGGTCAACATCCGCTCCGTGCTCGCCGACGGCGACACCGTTGTCGTCATCTGGGACGGACACGGCGTCGCCAACGACGACGTCCCCTACGAGAACAGCTACGCCTGGATCATGCAGCTGCGCGACGGCAAGGTCATCGACGGCACCGCCTTCTTCGACAGCATCTCGTTCGACACCTTCTGGCAGCGCGTCAAACCGTGAGCGGCACCACGATCGCGCGGTAGTCAGGGAACGACCGCAGCCAACCGGCCGCGCGTCCGGTGTCCACGAACGCGGCGGTGGCGTAGACGTCGGCCCAGAGCAGGCTGGGGCCGGCGACGGTCGCCGAGAGGACGCCACCGGCGGGCGCACCGGTTGCCGGGTCGACGATGTGGGCCCCGCGGGCGGCGGTCCCCGAGGTGGCGACGGCGCCGTTGCGCAGGGACAGCACGCGGAGCGTGCGCGATCGTCGGCGTGGGTCCTCGATGGCGATCCGCCAGTCCGGGGTGTCGCTACGCGCACAGCGCACGGCGATGTCGCCGCCCGCATTGATCAGCGTGTCATGCGGCCCGAGTTCGGCGAGCTGCGTGCAGAGCGCCTCGAAGGCCTGCTCCACCGCCCACCCCTTCACCAGTCCGCTGGGTTCGAAGGCTGGCCTGCCGTCGACGTCGGGCAGCCAGGCGCAGAACGCGCCATGGGTCCGCCTCGTCGCCTCCGCGCACAGCGCGACAACCTCCTGCACGCGCGGACCGGCCAGGTCCAGCCGTAGATCGCCGCGGCGGATCGCGCTGATAGTGCTGTCCGGACGGTACGTGCTGAATGTGGCCTCGTCCGCGGCCAGCGTGGCGAACGCGAGGTGCACCAACGCGGCCACCTCGGCGCCGGTCGCGCGCGGGCCCCGCACGTGCACGCTGATCGGCAGGCCCATCAGCTGCGCGACGAAGGCGCGGCGTGGTTGCTCGGTGCGGACCTCGCGGTGCAGCGGCCAGGCCGTCGCGCCGCCGCTCACAGGTGGGCCTGGTCGATCGCGGATTGCAGCGAGCTGATGTAGCCGTCGCTGGTCACTGTCGCGCCGGAGATCGAGTCGATGTTGGCGCTCTGCGCGCTAAGCGCGGCCTGGTTCAGGATCGGCAGCGCGTAGGCGTTGATCTGTTGGTCACGGAAGTTGTTGTGTGGGTATTCGATGGCCTGCGAGTTGGTGATCTTCCCGTTCTTCACGGTGATCTGGACCGCGACGATGCCCCAGCGGGTGTTCACCCGGGAGCCGGTGTAGGTCCCGGACGCGGTCTTGGTGGCGGGTGTGGTCTTGACGGCGGGTGTAGATGAGGCCGCGTCATCGGTTGTCGTGTCCTCGACCGTGGTGGAGCCGGGGTCGGTCGGGGTGGCCGGTGTCGGCTGCGCGGCGGCCACCGAGTTGGTGCTGGTGTGATAGCTGAACAGCAGCACCACGGCGCTGAGGGTGCTCATGAACCAGAACAGGATGCGGCGCACGGCGGGCTCCCTCACTACCAGCTGAAGCGTTCGAGGTGGATGCATTCGGTGGGCACGCCTGCGTCGAGGGCGGCGCGGCGGGCGGCGTCCATCCAGGCCGTGGCACCGCAGATGTAGACGTCGTGCTCGGCGATGTCCGGCACGATCGCCCGCAGCGCGGCGGCGTCCGACCACTGCGCGGCCTCGGCGGGCAGCCACGACATCCGACCGGTAAGCCGGGGACCGAGTAGGAACACCAGCTGGGCGCCGCGGGCGGCGGCCAACGCCTCCAGCTCGTTGCGCAGGATCACCTCGCGCTCGCTGTGCGCCCGGTAGATCACGGTGACCTCGCCGGGGTTCTGCGGGAGCTCCTCCAGCAGCGCGCGCAGCGGTGTGATGCCGATGCCACCGGCGATCAACGTGACCTTGCGCCGGGTCCGCACCCCGGCGTGCAGCCGGCCGTACGGGCCCTCGATCGCGACCCGGGTGCCCGGGCGGAGGGTGGACAGGCCGCGGCTGTCGTCACCGAGGTCCTTGACGGTGATGCGGAGGGTGGCGCCGTTGGGTGCGGCCGACAGCGAGTACGGGTGGCCCTTGCTCGCACCGGCGCGGGTGAGGAAGCGCCAGATGAGGAACTGCCCGGCGGCGGTGGGTAACCGGTGCAGGTGACGACCCGTCATCTCTACCGACACCACCCCCGGCCCTTCCGGCAGCACGGCGGTGACCCGCAGGTCGTGGCGCAGCGTGCGGTACACCGGCACACCGACCCGCCAGATCAGCACCGCACCCGCGGCGGCCGCCCACAGCGTCCACCAGTACACCGTGGCCAGGTGGCCGGCGAGGAAGTCCTGACCGGTCCACAGCTGGTGCGGCAGCGCGAGGCCGACGCCGAGATAGGCGTAGAGGTGCAGTAGGTGCCAGGACTCGTAGCGCAGCTTGGCCCGGGCCCGCTTGATGCTGGTCGCGCTCACCATCACCAGCAGGGCGGAGCCCGCCACCGCGAGCAGCATGCCGGGGTAGTCGACGGTCAGCCGCCACGCCTCGACCAGCGCATTGCGGGCGTCCTGCCCGGCATAGCCCAGAGTGATCAGCACGATGTGAGTCAGCATCAGAAAGAATGAGGTGCAGCCGACCAGTCGGTGTCGCCGGGCCAACTCGTCCTGTCCGTAGACCCGCTCGATCACCGGCAGCCGGGCCATCAGCAGCACCTGGATGAGCAGCAGGTCCGCGGACACCAGGCCGGTGATGCGGCCAAGGCTGAGGTAGGTCTGGGTCGCGGAGTCCAGGTCGGTTGCCCCGCCGCCGCGCAGCCACAGCGCGACGACGATGAGCACGTTCGCCCAGGTCGCCAGCACGACGGCGTCGCGCCACCAGGTCGGCGTCAGCGGCCGGCGCTGTGGGCCGGTGGCGCGGTTGCGCGCGGGCCCCCCCGGCGCAGCCGCCGTTTGGTCCGCGGCATAAGTCGACATCAAGTCCCCACCCGAACGATGCGCTCGGGCTGAGTCGCACGTGTTCCTACGATCGGCCGGCTGCCTTGGTGTTTCTTATGCGATGGCTGTACGACGGATCTGGTTCAGTGCTGAGCGTTCACCCAACAGGACGAATCCACGCATAGCGCCCGTGCGCTCAGGCGGAGATGACTCTGGCCGGCGTGGTCGGGCCGGATGACAAGCTGAATCAGGACAGCAGCGTGGCTTCCGGCTCGCTGGCGAAGGCCTCCCAATAGGCGGACGAGAATCCCGCCAGGTGCGGGAACCCCCAGCGCTGGGCGATGACCGCGACGGTCTCGGCGGCGGTGGGGTCGGCGGACTGGAGGTCGCGGTGGGCGGCCTCGAGGCGGACCCGGGCCAGGTACGCCAGCGGCGTGGTGTCGAGCTGACGACGGAAGGCCGCGCGAACGGCCCGCGGAGTGCTGCCTGCAGTGTTGGCGATGTCAGCCTCGGTGATCGGCAGCGATGCGTGGGCGTCGATGTAGGCGACCGCGCGGCGCAGGGCCGGCGGACCGACGTCGCCCGGGCCGGGCACGTAGCCGCGACTGACAGCGGTGTTGGGGAAAACAGAGATAGCGGTGGCGACGACCAGGTCGAACAGCGTGCGGTGGATGAGGGGGTTGGTGATCCGGGCGTCGCCGGCGTGAAGTTCGCGGTACAGCATGCGTGCGGTGGATGCCCACAGATCTGCTCGCTGCGGCATCGGCGCGGCCGCGGCGAAACGCAGATCGCCGGGTTCCAGGCCGGTGAGCGTCGCTGCGGCCTGATGCACCTCGTGCCAAGCCAGTCGCACCAACAGCACGTCGAAGTCCTGCCAGGTCGCACAGCAGGGTTCGTCCCGGAAGTGCACCATCGAACCGCTTGCGCAGACGACCTCACCGGCACGCGGGAATTCGTAGCGCATCCGGCCGCCCAATGAGGTCAGCACCGTCATCTCCGGGAAGACGTCCACCTCGGTGTCCGCGTGCAGGCCATGGTTGGTCACCCGGTCCACGGCCAGCGTGCCGGTTGCCATCGTGTCCACCCGCAGGTCGGCGTTGGACCCGCTGCCCGCGCGCCGCGCGCGCACCCCGACGTAGTTCTGGTCGAAGAAAGCGTGCGCCTCTTCGGCAGAGGTCGTCGCAAACTCGATGCGCTGCACCAGCCCCACCTTTGGCGCCTATCCCCGGCCGGACGTCGTATGCATCCGCACGCGACAACGCCCCGCCCGATCTCTCGGGCGGGGCGATTTGGCCTGTGGCCAGGGGCGGGGTCGAACCGCCGACCTACCGCTTTTCAGGCGGTCGCTCGTACCAACTGAGCTACCTGGCCCCGTGCGGGACCCGGCGAGTCTAGTCGTCCCCAGTTGGTGCGCGTGCCGCGGTCGTTACCAGCGATGCTCGTCGCGCACGGTGCGCTGTTGCCCGACGCCTTGGTAGCGCGGGTCGCCGCTGGTGGTCTCGGTGATTTCCGTGCGCCGACCGCCGCCGACGCCGCCCCAGCTGCTCCAGAACACCATCGACAGCAGGATTCCCGCGGCACCGACGATCATCAGGATCACGCCGACCGACTGCAGGTCGACGCCAGTCGTCGTCACGTTTACGGCCCAGGTCAGAATCGCGCCGACCGCGACCAGGAAGATGCCAACGCCCAGACCCATGGTGGCCTCCGTCCGTCGTCCTCAGGGGCGTGTTGTTGTCCCCATGGCCTGCCCCGCAGTAGAGGTGGTAATCCACCGGTGGCGCAACGTCCGGGTTTGCCCGGCATCATCCGCGCTGGTCAGCGGGCAAACCAGAACGCCCCCGAACCGGGGTTCGAGGGCGGACGAGGTGGGGCGGTCCCGACGGGATTTGAACCCGCGACCTTCACCTTGACAGGGTGACGAGCACTCCAAACTGCTCTACGGGACCTCGGCGCGGACAGTGTGACATACCTGCCGCACCGCCCGCGCACCCGTTCCATCTTGTGGTCCCGGAGCAGAGGCTGCCCGATCAGCGACCTTTATCGCTGAGTGCTGCCGCCACCGAGAATCTGGCTGAGCAGCTGGCCAACCGGGTCGCCGGGCGTCGGCGGAGCCGGTGCCGGTGCCGCGGGGGCGTTCGGCGGCTGCGAGTTCGGGTCGCCCGGGGCGGGCTGCGAGGGGCCGCCGGACTGGCCGGGCGGCGGCGGGGTGTCAGCGGCGCCGGCCGGACCGGCCGCCACTATCGGGCTGGCGAGGGCACCGGTAAGCACCAAGGCGCCGAGAGTAATCCTGCGCATGAAGAACCTCCTTGATCGCAGGCGAAACCGTGCGTGATCAACGCACGCGGTCTACTCAAGGGCGTTCCCGGGGCGTGGTCGTGTCATGCGGGAATTCATCCCGGTTGCATCCATTGGGTGCTATGTCACACCGCTCCGCGGGTGCCCCCAACGGGATTCGAACCCGTGCTACCGCCTTGAAAGGGCGGCGTCCTGGGCCACTAGACGATGGGGGCCCTAACCCCGGCGGCACCGGAGCCCGCGCCAGCATAGGCGGTCGGTGACCGGGCGGTGAGAATGGCTGGGTGCTGAACATTGACCGGGGCGAGTTCGAAGTCCTTGTATCCGAGGCACTGGATCTGCTGCCCGAGGAACTCACCGCGTTGATGAACAACGTCGCGGTGTTCGTGGAGGACGAGCCGCCGGCGGATGACCCGGATCTGCTCGGCGTTTACGACGGCGTGCCACTGCCGGAACGCGACGGGTGGTACACCGGCGTGCTCCCGGATCGGATCACGATCTTCCGTTTCCCGATCCTGCGCATCTGCAGCACCTCCGCCGAGGTCGTCGAGCAGGTGGAGATCACCGTGGTGCACGAGATCGCGCACCACTTCGGCATCGACGACGACCGGCTCGACGAACTGGGGTACGGCTAAGGGGCCGGCCAATGAGTCGGCGGCAGGTTACGCGTCACGCCGAACGCCACGATGAGGGCGAGCAGACCCCACAATGCGGCGGGCGGGGCGACGCGGGTGGTGCGCGGCCGGCCGAGGTGGCGGCCGAGCCAGGCGACCCACGCCGCGGCCAGGTACGGCAGGGCCAGCACGGCCAGCACGTTGCGGTGCACGGCGGTGGACAGGTCCCCGTGGGTGAGCGCGTGCATTGCGCGCAGTGACCCGCAGCCCGGGCACCACAGCCCGGTTATCGCGTGAAACGGACAGCTCGGGTAGTGGCCGGGCTGTTCGGGATTGCGCACCGCGAGCACGCCGGCCGCGGTTATCGAGGCGGCCAATGTGGCCAACGGCGCGCACACCGCGGGCACTCGGCGCGGTGCCGAGGCCGCGGTGCGTGGCGCGACGGCGAGGCTCATGAGTTCGAGCTGGCCGCGATGAAGTAGATGGTTCCTACGATCACCCCGATGACCGCCGCGGCGATCGCGAAGTTGCGGGCCTTCTGGGACGCCTCGACGGCACCGGCGTAGTCGCCGGCCGCGTATTTCACGTTCACCTGGTTGGCGAACACGATCGCCGCGATGCCCAATGGCAAGCAGCACAGGATCGTGCTGGCGATGGCCCACGGCAGGTAGGTGCTCGGCTTGGGTGTCGCGGACGTGCCGTAGGGGGTGCCGGTGTAGGGCGGGGGTGGGCCGGAGCCGGGCGGGGCGCCGTAGGGCGGCGGCGCCTGTGGCGGCGGGGCGTAGCCGGGGGGCGGCGCCTGCGGCGGCGGGGCGTAGCCGGGGGGCGGCGCCTGCGGCGGCGGGGCGGCAGGCGGTTGGTACGGCTGCTCCCACGGCTGCGGGCCGGGCGGCGGAGCGGCGGGTGGTGGCGGTGGCGGTGCCGGCGGCGGCGGCGGTTCGGACGACTCGGGTGGCGGTGCGAACGGGTCGTTGGTTTCGTCCCCGGATTGACTCATCGCGGCCTCTCCGCTCGTTGGGCGCTACCACGAGCCTACGTGGACCACCCGCAGCACGGCAGCAGCCTGCTCGTCGGAGGCGGCCAGGTCGACCTCGGCGCGGATGCCCCAGTCATGATCACCTGACGGGTCGTCGAATATTTGCCGCACTGTCCAGATGCCGGGTTGGCCGTCGGGGGAACGGTCGACGACCAACAGGTGCGGGCCGCGCGCGGCGGGCCCGGTGGGTAGTGGGCCGTGCATGGCGGTGTAGTCACCGATGGCGGCGGCCCACTCCGGTGCGCCCCAACTCTGGTCGCCATCGAGCTCTTGAAGTTCCGCCCAGCGATGGCGGGAGGCAAGCAACACCCGACGGAACAACGCATTGCGCACCAACACGGTGAACGCCCGGGTGTTCTTGGTGATCGGCGGGGGCGGGGGTGGTTCGACGGGACGTTCCCGGGTCGGCAGCGCGCCGGCCACCAGCGCCTCCCACTCGTCGAGCAGGCTGGAGTCGGTCTGCCGGATCAGCTCACCGAGCCAGCTGATCAGATCGTCCAGGTCCTCGGTCTTCTCCGCCTCCGGCACGGTCTGCCGCAGCGCCTTGTATGCGTCGGACAGGTAGCGCAACACCAGGCCCTCGGCGCGGGCGAGTCCGTAGCCGGAGACGAACTCCCCGAACGTCTGCGCCCGTTCGGTCATCTCGCGCAGCACCGACTTGGGCGACAGTGGGTACTCGGCGATCCACGGGTGGCCCTGCCGGTACATCTCGTAGGCGGCCTCGAGTAGCTCGGCGAGCGGCTGCGGCCAGCTGACCTCCTCGAGGCGCTGCATGCGTTCGTCGTACTCGACTCCGTCGGCCTTCATCGCCGCGACGGCCTCCCCGCGGGCGGCCTTCTCCTGCGCGAACAGCACCGGGCGCGGGTCCTCCAACGTGGCCTCGAGCACCGATACGACGTCCAGGGTGTGCGTATCGGAGGTTGGGTCGAGTAGGTCGAGTGCGGCCAGCGCGAAGGATGACAACGGTTGGTTCAGCGCGAAATCCGCCTGCAGATTGACCCTGAGCACCACCCGGCGGCCGGTCGCGTCCGGCGCCGGCAACTTCTCGATGACCTCGGCGGCCAGCAGTTCACGGTAGATGGCGATGGCCCGGCGGATCATCGCGTTCTGCCGGTGCCGATCCGAGTCGTTCTCCCGCAGCAGGCGGCGCAGGTGCGCGAAGCCGTCGCCGGGGCGGGCGATGACGTTGAGCAGCATGGAGTGGGTGACCCGCATGCGGGAGACCAGTGGCTCGGGTTCGGCGGCCACCAGTCGGTCGAAGGTCTCCTCGGTCCAGGACACCTTGCCCTCTTCCGGCTTCACCCGCTGCACCCGCTTGAGCTTCACCGGGTCGTCGCCGGCCTTGGCCACCCGTCGGGCGTTCTCCACCATGTGCTCGGGGGCCTGCACCACCACGTAGCCCACGGTGTCGAAGCCGGCCCGCCCGGCCCGACCCGCGATCTGGTGGAACTCCCGGGCGCGCAGCAGGCGGGTGCGCTGCCCGTCGAACTTGGTCAGGCCGGTGAACAACACGGTGCGGATCGGCACGTTGATGCCGACGCCGAGGGTGTCGGTGCCGCAGATGACCTTGAGCAGGCCGGCCTGGGTCAGTTGCTCGACCAGCCGGCGGTACTTGGGCAGCATGCCCGCGTGATGCACGCCGACGCCGTGCCGCAGCAGCTTGGACAGCGTCGCGCCGAATCCCCGGGCGAAGTGGAAGTCGCCGATGCCCGCCGCGACGGCATCTTTCTCCGCCCGCGTGCACAACGTCACCGAGAGCAGCGCTGAGGCCCGTTCCATGGCCTCGGCCTGGGTGAAATGCACGACGTACAAAGGGGCCTGACGCGATGTCAGCAGGTCGGCGATCGTCTCGTGCACCGGGGTCAGCGCCCAACTGCTGTGCAGCGGGACGGGGCGCACCGCGGAGGACACCACCGCGGTGGACCGGCCGGTGCGCCGGATCAGGTCGTCGCGAAACCGACTGACGTCGCCGAGCGTGGCGGACATCAGCAGGAACTGCGCGTCGGTGAGCTCGATCAGCGGCACCTGCCACGCCCAGCCCCGGTCCGGCTCGGCATAGAAGTGGAACTCGTCCATCACCACCTGTCCGACGTTGGCCGCCCTCCCCTCCCGCAGCGCGATGTTGGCCAGTACCTCCGCGGTGGCGCAGACGATCGGTGCGCCGGGGTTCACCGCGGCGTCGCCGGTGAGCATGCCGACCCGTTCCGCGCCGAACAGATCACACAACGCGAAGAACTTCTCCGAGACCAGCGCCTTGATCGGGGCGGTGTAATACGTGCGTCGGCCCTCGGCCAGCGCCGCGAAGTGGGCCCCGGTGGCCACCAGGGATTTGCCCGACCCGGTCGGGGTGGTCAGCACCACGTTGGAGCCGGACGCCAACTCGATCAGCGCCTCGGTTTGCGCCGGGTAGGGCTCCAGCCCGGTGCCGGTGACCCAGTCGTGAAACGCCTCGAAGATCGCGTCCGGGTCCGGCTCGGCGGGGAGGGAGTCGACCAGGGCCCTCATCCAATGTTGCTGTGTCGTCATGTCCTGGCCCATCCTGCCGGGCGCCGCAGGTCAGGTGGTGAGTGAGGTGCGCGGCACCGGCTTGTCCTGGCGCAGCGCGTTGAACAGGGCCTTGGCACGGGTGGCGTCCCAGCTCAACACGTCGCCGACGCCGGAGACTCGGAACACCCGGCCGATCGGCACCGTGGTCGTGGTGCCGTCGTCGTTGAGGGACCGGACCGCCCAGGCCAACTGGGCCATGTCGGTCAGGTGATCACCGTCGGCTACCTCGACGGCGCCCGGTCCGTCCGAGACCAACCGGAACGTGTGCACCGGATTGAGCAGGGTCATCGGGCTGGTCGCCTTGTGCAGCAGCGCGGTGATCAGGGTGCGCTGGTGGTCGACGCGGTCCAGGTCACCGCGGGCCGATGCCCGCGAGCGGCTGTAGCCCAGCGCTTCCTGCCCGTTGAGCGTCTGGCAGCCGGCTTTCACGTTCAGCGCGGCCTTGGGGTCCTTGGCGGCCTGACTCAGGCACATCGGCACCCCGCCGACGTCGTTGACCAGCTCGTAGAGGCCGCCGAAACCGATCTCCGCGTAGTGGTCGATGCGGATACCGGTGAGGCCCTCCACGGTTTGCACCAGCAGCTTGGCGCCGCCGAAGGCGTAGGCGGCGTTCAGCTTGTTCTGGCCGTGGCCGGGGATGTTCACGTAGGAATCGCGGGGCAGGCTGACCAGCGTCGGGCCGCCTGAGTTGGGGATGTGCAGCAGCATCATGGTGTCGGTGCGCTGCCCCGGCGCGGAGCCGGTGGCCAGCTGCTTGCGCTGCGTCTTGGACAGGCCGTCGCGGCTGTCCGAGCCCACGATCAGCCAGTCCGAGCCGGGCGTGGACGCGGGTCGGGTGCTCGCCGCGGGCCAGACGTTCTGGCGGTTGAGCCGGTAGTCGCAGATCGCGAACACGACCAACGGCAGCAGCAAGAGCAGGACCAGCGCGATCGCGAGGCGCTTGCGGCTCAGCTCGGGACGCCGACGGCGGCGCTTGGGCGGCGGCGAAAGGATCATCGTCGGTGATGGGGTGCTCGATGGCGGCCCCGGCTGGTAGGTCGATGCTGGTGGCGTCATGGTGGCCTCCACCCGCGGCAATGGCGGGAAGAAGTGTCCTGGCGGCAGCACGTTGGTGGATGGGCCAGGGGCCGCCGCCTCCCCCTTCGGCGGCGGCCCGGCCGGCTTCGACGAAGTCGGGCCCGATGCGGGCGCGTCGTCCCACATGCGGGGACGATCCTCCGACTCCATGTTCGATCCTCCTGGTCGCGCACCGGTCAGGGCCTACCTGCCCCTCGGGTGCCGACACAACGGATCGTCAGCGGGGCTGGTGAGCGATTAACGCCGCAGAGCCCCGAATGATGCGCGAGGAATGAGTTAGCGGGCGACGCGCTGGTGGTGGTGATGCTCCACCGGAGCTGCCTGCGCGGGCACCATGCCACGAACCAGGGAGCCGCGCAGCAGCGCGAGCACCTCGAGCTCGCGGAACCGGCGGTGGCCGCCGAGCGTGCGGATCGAGGTGATCCGGCCCGCGTTGGCCCAGCGGGTCACGGTCTTCACGTCCACCCGGAACAGCGAGGCCACCTCTGACGGGGTCAGCAGGCGGGAGTCGCTGAGTTCGTTGGCTGCATTCGTCATGATGCTTCGACGTTTGACACCCGTGCCCGGGTTCCACCCGGTTCCCACTATTTGCAGCCTGGATGTCTTCCCGGGTCTCAGGCCGGGCGATGAGGCTCGCGGCGGGACACTAGCCTGGCGAGCGTGCCGGATCGGATTGAGGCGCCGTCGGGCGTTCACCTGCTGGGTGTGACCGTGTGCGGGCCGGCCCCGGTCGGGCGGGTGCACCTCCCGCTGCACGAGCCGCTGTTGGCGCTTTACGGGCGCAACGGCGTCGGCAAGACCCGGTTGCTGACCGCGGTGATCGCGGCGCTGCGCGGGCACCGGACCGACGGCGGGTGGGGCCTGGTGCACATCCACGTGTCCGGCGCGGAAGCCGGGTTGGACCGGCACGGCGAGCTGTGGCGGGACGGACTGGCCCGCGCCATGCGCGAGCACCTCAACCGGCTGCGCGGGGACGTGGTCGCCCATTTCGCCCGCCGCCGCGACGAGGAGTACGAGGAGGGGCCCGGCGGCGACGACTACGTCGAGGTGCTCGAGGACTTCCGCTCGTTCACCGCCGCGGTGGTCGACGAGGCGCACAGCCCCACCAGCCTGCGCGAGCTGGTCGGCGCGCACCTGGCCGCGCAGCGGATGCTGCTGGACGAGCTGGAGCATGTCGGGGACTTCATGCGCTTCTTCGCGGCGGCTATCAACGAGATCACCGTCGGCGGACACTACGTGCTGCGCGCGACCGGGGACGCCGACGAGCCGCGCTGGACGGTGTACGCGGCGGCGTCCCCGCAGGACCCGGCCTGCCGGGCGTTGATCGAGCAGGACCGGGCCAAGGGAGAGGACGACGAGGCACAGGCGGGTGTCGGCGCACCGACGCTGTCCAACTCCGGGTTCCCCTGGCGCGAGCTGTGTGACCTCTCCGACGCGTTCATCTCCGCCCGTGAACAGGACCCGGACGTGGCCGCGGTCGGCTGGCCGGACTGGGCCGCGGTGCCGGTGTTGGAGGTGGCCACGGTCAGCGCGCCGCTGGTCGCCATGGTCACCGACGAGACCATTCCCGACGACGTGGACCGGCTCACCCGCGAACACATCCTGCGGGCCGCGGCCGGCCGGGTGCTCGCGTCGTTCGCCTCCGGCGGCGCGGTGCTGCACCCGGACGTGGAGCCCCTGCTGGAGTCGCTGACCGCGGTCGCCAGCCGGTTCCTGCGCTACGTGTTCCCCGATGCCCCGGAGCTGGTGTTCGCACCCGGCGATCCGAACGCGTGGCTGGCGGGCCGGCTGCCCGTCTGGGTGGCCCGCTTCCCTGACGGCACGTCACTGCCGCTGCGCGCGCTGTCCACCGCGCAGAAGCGCTGGGCGTCGCTGTCCTGTGCGCTGGCGGTGTCCATGGCCGCACCGGAGTCGTTGCCGGTGACCTTCCTGTGCGACGAACCCGAATCGGGTCTGCACCGGCGCGCGGAGGCCGAACTGCCCGACGCGTTGGCGCGCATCGCCGCGGAGTCCGGCGTGCGCATCGCGGTGGCCACCCATTCCCCGGCGTTGCTGGACCCGTCGCGTGCGGTGCTCGTGCACGTCACCCGGGTCGGGTCGGGGGCGGCGGTGGCCCGGCCGATGGACCTGGCGTTGCGCGCGGAACTGGAACGCGAGTCGATGAGTGAGGACCTCGGGCTGACCCCGGCGGACCTGCTGCAGATGGTGCGCTGCATCGTCATCGTCGAGGGCAAGCACGACGAGGTGGTGCTCGGCGGCCTGCTCGCCGAAGACCTGGACATGTGGAGCGTGGTCTACCCGGTGGGTGGGGCCAAGCAGATGGCGTCGCTGGCCAGTGCGGGTCTGCTGTGGGACTTCACCGATGCGGCCATCGTCATCGTGGTGGACAACATCGCGCGGGCGACGATTGCGCCGGTGTGGGAGAAGGCGCAACGGGCGATCGCGTCGGGGCGCTTCGCCGCGGCGGAGCGGGCGTTGGTGCCGTTGGGGAAGCTGCCCGGCGCGGAGGCGCGGTGGATGCAGAACCTGCTGCAGCGGGCCATCCGGGCCAACCGGGCGCACCGCATCCGGTTGGAGACGCTGTCCGCGCCGGACATCATCTGTTACCTGCCCGCGGAGGAGTTCGTGCCCGGCAAGACCTGGGACGAGCTGATCGCGGAATGGCGCGAGTCGTTCGGCGACCGTGAGGCGACCAACATCAAGGCGTTCCTGTCCCAGCGATACGACGCAGTGCTCAACACCGAGGCGGTCGGCCGGGCGACGGCGCGGGCCAAGCCCAACGGGGAGTTGCGCGCGTTGGGGGCACGGATTCGGGAACTGGCAGCGTTCGGCCCATGGGCCGGCGAACGATCGGAGGACTGAACGTGGACCTCTCTCTGTCCTCGCGGTGCACGGAATGGCGCGACCGGATCGCGGATTTCATTGCCGAGGTGGTGATCCCGCGCGAGCAGGAGGCGTTCATCCGCGGTGTCGACGACGACATGCGGGTTGAGCTACAGGCCGCGGCGCGCGACGCCATGGTGTGGGCGCCACAGGCGTCGGCCGAACTCGGCGGCGGTGGGTTCGACTTCGTCGAGGCCGCGGTGCTGCTGGAGGAGGCGGGCACGTCGCTGCTCGGCCCGCTGGCGCTGAACTGTCACGCGCCGGATGAGGGCAATATCCACATGCTTGACGTCATCGCGACGCCGACACAGAAGGAGAAGTACCTGCGGCCGCTGGTGGCCGGTGAGGTGCGGTCCTGCTTCGCGATGACCGAGCCCCCGCCGGGGGCCGGCTCGGACCCGTCCGCGCTGCGCACCGTGTGCCGTCGGGTGAACGACGGCTGGATCATCACCGGGGAGAAGCACTTGATCACCGGCGCCGAGGGCGCGGCCTGGTCGGTGGTGATGGCCAAGGGCGGGTTCGGCTCGGACGGCTCCGAGGGAGCGACGATGTTTTTGGTCGACACCGATAACCCCGGCTGGGAGGTCAAGGAGCACGCGCGCACGCTGGACTCGACGATGCCCGGTGGGCACTGCCGAGTCGAGCTGCGCGACATCCACGTCACCGAGGAGGCAGTGCTCGGCGAGCCCGGCCGCGGGTTCGCCTACGCCCAGGTGCGGTTGGCGCCGGCCCGGTTGACGCACTGCATGCGGTGGCTGGGTGCGGCCCGGCGGGCGCACGGCATTGCGTTGGATCGGGCGGTGCGCCGGGAAATGTTCGGGTCGCCGTTGGCGCACCACGGCATGGCGCAGGCGATGATCGCGGACAACGAGATCGAGTTGGCCGCCGCACGTGCCTTGCTCTGGCAGACCTGTTGGGAGATCGAGAACGGCAAGCCGGGCACCGAGGAGTCCTCGCGCACGAAGGTGTTCGTCTCCGAGGCGGTGAACCGCATCGTGGACCGCTCGGTGCAGTTGTGCGGCGGCATGGGCACCAGCGAGGAGATGGTGGTCGGCCGCATCTGGGCCGACATCCGGGCGTTCCGTATTTATGACGGGGCGTCGGAGGTCCACCGCATGTCGATCGCTCGGCACACGGTGAAGCGGGCGAAGGCCCGCCTGGACGGTTAGGGCGCGGTCCCGGCGACCACGATCATTTCGCAGGGCCCGACCCAACCGTCGGGCCCTTCGAATGCCTTCAGGCGATCGGCGATCTCGGCCCAGGTGGCGTCGCGGCCGGCT
This sequence comes from Sporichthyaceae bacterium, assembly GCA_036493475.1. Taxonomy (NCBI): domain Bacteria; kingdom Bacillati; phylum Actinomycetota; class Actinomycetes; order Sporichthyales; family Sporichthyaceae; species Sporichthyaceae bacterium. The sequence continues at coordinate 16,226 of DASXPS010000171.1, forward strand.
TGGTCGAGCCCGGCCATCATCTGATGCAACGCGCCGAACGATTCCTGCGCGAACCGTACGAAGTCCGCGGTGCTGGGCAGGCACACCGGGGCGTCCAGCCGCACGGCGGAGACGTCCACGAACCCGGCGTCGGCCAGGGCTTGCTCGGCCACGCCCGGATCGCCCAGACAGAACGGGCCGGGGGCGCCGGGCGGCGGGGGAGCCAGGTTCGCGCGTTCCCGGATCACGCTGATCGGGATGGAGAAGAACGTGTTCGCCGCAGGGGTGGAGTAGACCAGCGCCGCGTGGCGGCCACCCGACCGCAGCGCGCGGCGGATGCCTTGCAGGGCCGCAATGCGATCGGGGAAATAGATCAGCCCGACGCGGCTGATCGCCGCGTCGTAGCAGCCGGGCTCGACCTCGAGTTGCTCGCCGTCCATCACCCGTACCGCGACGTTGGTCAGACCCGCGGCCCGGGCGTTGTGCTCGGCCAGCGCGAGGATCGCCGGGGCGATGTCGGTGGCCAGCACCCGCCCGTCAGGGCCGACCCGGCGGGCCGCGACCAGCGTCTGCCCGCCGGAACCGGCCGCGACGTCGAGCACCCGGCAGCCGGTGCTGACCCCGGCCAGGTCGAGCATGGTGTCGGTGGCCGGGCCCAGCCATTTCTCGATGGTCGGTCCCCAATTGTCCCAGGCCGTGGCGGCCGACTGCCACTGGTCGCGGGTAGTGGCCTTGTAGGCCTGCGCGTCGAAGGTGGGGGTGGTCATCGGGATCTCCTCACGGAGCATCAGACGTGTTCGATCCAGCCGTAGATGTCGGCCGGGTCCATGCCGGCCAGTACATCCGGGTGGTCGGTGGTCATGTTGGGGAGATCATGCCGGCGCGGGTGCAGGTCGGCGGATGGGTGCGCGTCGAGGTCAACGGCGTGCGGGGGATTCGCTGCTGCCCGGCCCGCAGGGGCGACGCGGGTCAGGGCGCGGGCGGCGCGGGACCGGACCTCCGGGTCCGGGTCCTCGTGCAGCAGCCGGGTCAGCGGCTCGGTGGCGTTGCGCGCCCCGATCAGGCCGAGGGCGTCGGCGCAAACCGAGCGCACCGCGGGGCGTTGCTCGTCCAGGCCCCAGAGCAGGCCGGGCACGGCGGGGCTGCCCAGGCGGACCAGGCTGTGCAGGACCAGGGCCGGCTCCAGCCCCCGGCGGCGAACGAGTCCGGCGACCAGGGCGTTGGCGGCGGCGGGCGCGCCGCTGTAACCGAGTCCGCGGACCGCGGCCCGGCGCACCGCGGGGTCGTGGTCGGCGAGCAGGCGGAGGAGTTCGCGGGCGCAGGTCTGTGGGGCCAAAGTGCCCGGGGTCTCGGCGGCGCGGGCCCGGTGTCGGTTGGGCAGCCGGGTGCGGCGCAGCGAGCGGGCCACCGCGCCGCGCGCACGCATCAGCTCGATCAACCGGCTGCGGGCGTCGTAGGGCAGCTGGGCGAGCATGGTGAGCAGGGTTGGTTCGATGAGCAGCCAGCAGCGGCGGTCGGACCGCGCCAGGTGTTCCAGCGCGCCGGGTTGCTCGGCCTGCACCGCGTGCAGGAACGGCTGCACGTAACTGCGCAGCGCCTCGTCGCGTTGTGCCGCGGTTACCGCGTGCCCGCGGCGGCCCGCGAGGCACGAGGCCACCAGCAACGCGACGCTGAACAGGGTGTACAGCATGTCGAGGGTCCTCCCAGCCGTGGTGCGGGTGCCGCCTCCAGCACCCGCACGACGCGTAATGCTTCGGTCAAGCGGCGGCAATGCTTGAGGGGACGGACTCCCGGGTTGGAGCGGGTCCCCGGCCCGGAGAAGATGGGGCGCATGGGATACGCGCGGCGGATGTGGGCGCGGTACGAGCCGATTCATGCGGTGACGTACTTCGCGCCGGAGTGCAAGGCGGTCACGGACGCGCTGGGGATGCGCGGGTTCTGGATGGGGTACTGCGCGACGCGCTGTGCGCCGCTGGGCGAGGTCGGGCCGGAGGTGGCCACCGCGGTGTTCTACGGCTTCCACCCGCAGCGGGCACGGCGGGCACTGCCGGACGCGTGGCGGCACACCTCCGCGGCGCAGGCACTGGCCGCGCGACTGGCCGGGATGGACGAGGCGATGCGCCGGTTATGGGGGGACGCGGTCGAGTCACCGGCGGTGGCCGAGGCGGCAGAGTTGGCCGTGGCGGCGGCCCGGGCGGCGGACTGTGCGGGCCGGGCGCTGGCCGCGGCCAACCAGGCGCTGCCCTGCCCCGACGCCCCGCACCTGGCGCTGTGGCAGGCCACCACCGTGTTGCGTGAGCATCGGGGGGACGGACACAACGCGGTGCTGATTTCCCGTCAGATCTCACCGGTGCAGGCACACCTGCTCAAGGCCGGGTCCGGGGAGAGCGAGGGTGAGGCGCTGCGTGTGGGTCGGGTCTGGCCGGAGGAGGTATGGGCGGCCGAGGTGGACAGCATGCGGCGCGCAGGGTTGCTGGATGGCGACGGGGTGTTGACTGCGGCCGGCGCGGCGTTGCACTCCGAAATCGAGGCGGCCACCGATGCCGCGGCCGAGCAGCCGTGGCAGGCGCTCGGTGTGGTCGGCACCGAGCGGTTGGCGCAGTTGCTGACGCCGTTGGCGCGCATGGTGATCGACAGCGGCACGTTGCCGGTGCCCAATCCCGTCGGCGTAGGCCTCGAGGACCTCTAGCGTCACGCCCGTTCCCCCGAAAGCGCAGAAGCGCTCGTACAACCGCGCGTTTTTACGCGCGGTTCTGCGCTTTCGGCGTGGTGTCGGGGGTCAGCCGAAGACCGAGACCTCGCGCAGGCTGGTGAAGAAGCCGCCGGTTGCGGTCTGCACCCGCACGAAGCGGACCGGGGCCCCGGACAGCGGTTGGACGTAGAAGCCCTGCGTGCTGGTGCTGGACGACGGGGCGGGCAGGTCGCGGAAGTGCGTGCCGTCCGCGCTGACCGTGACCGTGCAGGTGAACGCGCAACCGCGGACCACCAGCAGCGTGGCGCGCACCGAGCGGGACAGCGTGATCAGCACGTCGCGGTGGTCGTGCTGTGCGGTGCCCGGGCACGGGCCGCTCGCGCAGCGCGGATCGTCGTCGGGCTGCCAGGCCATGCCCAGGGCACCGTCGGTGAGCCCGCACGGGCGTTGCTTGCGGGGCCTGCCCTGACTGTCCGTCACTGTGCAGGAGGCGGCGCGGCTGGCGGGCACGGTGTCGCCGGCGAACACCCGGGTCGCGGAGAGCGTCGCGTCGTTGTGGCCGATCTTCGCGGGCTGCGTAGCATCGATCAGCAGCCGGCTGTCCTCGCCGATGCGCAGGTCGAACGGCAATCCCACCGGACTCTCGGTGAGGTCGGTTTTTGCCGTGGAAACATCACCGTCGGCAGGTAGTTGGGTGACGGTGACCGTGGTCGGGCCGGTCGCGATGGCCCCGTCCACCGCCGGCATGACCACCTGCAGCTGATTGCCGGTGGGCCGCAACCGCGCCGGTGCGCCGGCCAACGGGACGTCGACCTTTGCCCCGGCGGTGTCCCTGGCGGGCAGCACCAGGCTGGTGCCCACCCGGGAGCCGGGATCCTCGGGTGAGGACGGACCGACCACTCCGAGGGCCACCGCGATCGGGGCGTCCCCGTTGTTGGTGGGCATGGGCACCGCATAGGAACCGTCCAACGCGACGGTGCCGTGACTGGTCGGCGCGCGACAACCGCGCTTCTCCGTGAAACAACTCAGACCCAGGCTGAACGCGGCCTCCACGCCGACCGCGGCGCGTTCGGCCTTGCTGCGCAGCAGGGTCACGGTGACCGCGGCGCCGGGCACCGGAGCGCCCGCGGTATTCATGACCGTCCCGGTCATCGCCGGGCCGGTCACCGCGGCGGCATGTGGGGGCAGGTTGTTGGGGCCGACAGGGGCGGTACCACCCGCCTCGGTGGAGGAGTCCACGCAGCCGACCAACAGGCTCAGGGCGGCCACCAGCCCGGCCGCTATGCGCGCCGGGCCCGTCATATGTCCAGCGTAGCCGGCACCGAGTCGTCATCCGGCCGATGAGTTTGCGTCCCACGGGGCATCTAGGTTGCGACAGACCGGTCCACACCCACGTTCGAGGAGATCGACATGGCGGCCAATTTCGTACCCGACGGTTTCCCCCGGGTCACCCCGTACCTGTCCGTGGACGGGGCATCGGCGGCGATCGCCTTCTACACCGAGGTGCTGGAGGCCACCGAACGGTTCCGGATGCCCGGCCCGGACGGGAAGATCGGGCACGCGGAGATCGCCTTCGGGGACTCCGTGGTGATGCTGGCCGACCTGTGCACGGATGCTCAGCGCAGTCCGCTGCAGCTGGGCGGCAGCCCCGTCACGATCATGGTTTACGTCCCGGACGTGGACGCCACCTACGTCCGGGCGGTGGCCGCGGGGGCGCAGGGCACCGCGGAGCCGGAGGACAAGTTCTACGGCGATCGTGGTGCGACCATCACCGACCCGTGGGGCCACCAGTGGCACCTGGCCACGCACGTGGAGGACATCTCGGAGGAGGAGATGGACAAGCGCCTGAAAGCAATGACGGGCGGCTGAGCGGGCCTCAGCGGGCGGCTTCGTGCAGCTGCGCGACGAACTCGGTCACCGTGGTCACGAACGCGTCGTTGTTGTCGGCGGCCGCGGTGTGCGCCGCCCCGGCGATGTCGGCCACCTGCAGATGGGGGGCGAGTTCGCGCATGGCGGCGATGCCCTCGTCGTCCACCACGTCGGAGAGCACGCCCCGGATCAGCAGGATCGGCACGGCGATCTGCGCGACCGCGGCCTCCACCTCCAGTTGACGGGCGTGCACGTCCCAGCCGCGGCCGTGCACCATCCGGGGGTCCCAGTGCCAGACCAGCCGACCGTCCTCCCGCTCCCGCAGGTTGCGCCGCAATCCCTGGGTCAGCGTGGGGCGGGGTCGGTGCGGCAGATACGCGGCGACCGCGTCGGCGGCGGCCTCGATGTCGGGGAATCCGTCCGGGGCGGAACGCATGAACTCCACGATGCGTTCGGTGCCCTCCAGGCGCAGTCGGGGCACCACGTCGACCAGCACCAGACCGGATACCAGCTCGCCCAGCGCCGGGGCGGCCAGCATGGACGCCCACCCGCCCATGCTCGCCCCGACCAGCACCACCGGAGCGCGACCCAGCGCGGACACCACGTGGCACAGGTCGGCACCGAAATCGCGGGGCTCGTAGGCAGCGTCCTGCGACCACTCGCTGTCCCCGTGCCCGCGCTGGTCCAGGGCGACGGCCCGGAAGCCGCGCTCGGCCAGCGCATTCAACGCGCTGCCCCAGGACCCACGGGTCTGGCCGCCACCGTGCACCAGCAGCACCAGCGGGCCGTCCGCGGGCCCGGCGGCCTCGGCGGCCAAGGTGAGCCCGTCGCCCGGCAGCGAGAGAATCCGGTGGTCCATTACTCGACAGTACGCCGGCGTACCCGGCAGTAGACGCGCCGGTAGGTGTCGGCAGGATCGGGTCATGGATTTCGAGCAGATTCGCCTGGACGTGGCCGGGCCGGTGGCCACGATCACCCTGAACCGCCCGGACAAACTGAACGCGTTCACCCCGCAGATGGGTGCGGAGCTCGTCGCCGCCTTCGACCGCACCGATGCCGACGACGCCGTCCGCGCGGTGGTGATGACCGGCGCCGGGCGCGGGTTCTGCGCGGGCGCGGACCTGCACCGCGGCGGCGAGTCGAGGGCGACGTTCGACTATGACTCCCTGGACCATCGGGACAGCGGCGGGTTGGTCTCGCTGCGCATCTTCGCCTCGCTCAAGCCGGTGATCGCGGCCGTCAACGGCCCGGCGGTCGGGGTGGGCATCACCATGCTGCTGCCCGCCGATGTGCGGCTGGCCGTGGAGGGGGCCAAGTTCGGGTTCGTGTTCGCCCGGCGCGGCATCGTGCCGGAGGCTGCCTCGAGTTGGTTCCTGCCGCGGCTGGTGGGCATCAGTCGGGCGTTGGAGTGGGCCACCACCGGGCGGGTATTCGATGCCGCCGAGGCGTTGGCCGGTGGGTTGGTGCGCTCGGTGCACCCCGCCGACCAACTGCTGCCGACGGCTTATGCGTTGGCCGCGGAGATCGCGGAGAACACCGCCCCGGTATCCGTGGCGCTGACCCGGCAGATGATGTGGCGCATGCTCGGCGCGGACCACCCGATGGTTGCCCACCAGGTGGACTCGCGCATGGTCGCCGAACGCGGCAAGTCCGCCGACGCCGCGGAGGGCATCACGTCGTTCCTGGAAAAGCGGCCGCCGGCCTACCCGGACACCGTGTCCCGGAACATGCCGCACAGCTTCCCGTGGTGGACCGAGCGGGCGTTCCAGCCGCTTTAACCGGGCCGTTTCGCTCGACTGAGATGTGACGTCACGTCAGTTCCAGGGTCGCGGCGAGTAGCCGCGGGATCGCGACGCGCAGGCGGGCGAAGAACTCGTCCTCGGTGGTGCTCGCCAGGAAGCGGGTGTAGGAAGCCTCCAGCAGCAGGGCCATCTTCCACATGGCCAACACCTGATACCAGGTGACGTCGGCGAGGCTCAGCGGTTGCCCGGTGGCCTTGGCGTAGGCGTCAACGAGACCGGCGCGGTCGTAGTAGCCGTCCCGCAGGGTGACGTCACCGAGCAATTCGAAAGCGTCGGCGGCCTTCCGGGAGTCGGGCCAGAACGCGAACAGGAAGCCCAGGTCGGCCAGCGGGTCACCGAGGGTGGCCATCTCCCAGTCCAGCACGCCGGTGACCGTGGCGGTGTGCTCGTCGACGAGCACGTTGTCCAGCTTGTAGTCGCCGTGCACCAGGGTGGACGGGCGTTCGTCGGGGACGTGGGCGAACAACCACTCGCGCACCGCGGGTTCGTCGTGCAGCGAGCGCACCCCGGACGCGACGAACTCGTCACGTTGTCCGGACCAGCGCGTGAGCTGGCGTGCCAGGTAGCCGCCGGTGCGGCCGAGCTTGGCCGCTTCAAACGGGGCGGTGGGCAGCCGATGCAGTTCGGCGAGAGTCTCCACCACGCTGATCGAGATCGTGCTGCGCTGGGCCGGCGTGGTCAGCCAGGCCGGCTCGTTCTGCCGGATCGCGTGGCCGGGCAGCCGGGTCATGGCATAGACCGGGCCGGGCGGGTCCGCTGTCATGGCGACCACTCGCGGGGTGCGGGTGGCGCCGACCTGCTCGAGGACGGTGAGCAGGCGGGCCTCGCGCAGCACGTCGTGTGCGCTGGCCGCGAAGTGACCGAACGGGGGGCGGCGCACGATGTAGCTGTCCGGGCCGCGGTAGGCGGCCAGCACGAGGTTGGAGTGCCCGGCGACGATCGGTTCCAGGCGCACCTCGTCGGTGCCGGGCAGCGTCTGGGTCAGCCACACCACCGCGGCGGCCGACCACTCCGCGAGCGCGTCCACCCGGTCAATCTATGCCGACGGCCCAGGCGGTCAGCGCCTCGATGTACTCGGCCCGCAGCTCGGGGGTGGCGAGGTGATGCGGCGCGTTGCGCAGGGTGTGCCGGTGCAGGTGGGTGGGGTCACTGACGGCGGCGACGTAGTTGGCGATGGTCTGCTCGGGGATGATCGCGTCGAGGTCGGCGTCGACGATCTGGATCGGGCCCGAGAAGGCGTGCACCGCGCCCAGCGCCAGGCTCTCGGTGGGGGCCATCGGCCCGTGGCGCCGATTACGGAACGCGGGGGAGCCGGGCAGGTCGACCACCGCCATGTCCAATACCGCATTCGGGAGGTTGGTCGGGACCCGCAGGGACAGTGCCCGGACCGGACGGTGGGTGCTGGCCAGCACGCTGAGGTAGGCGCCGAAGCTGGCCCCGACCAGCGCGATGTCCGGCGTGATCGTGGCCAAGTGGTCGATGACCGCGACCAAGTCCTCCACCCACATGCGCCCGGTGATGGTGTCCAGGTCCCCGGTGCTCTCCCCGTGCCCGCGCAGGTCATAGGCCAGCGCGGTGAAGCCCACGATGGCAAGCGCCGCCGGGATGTCCTGTGGGCGTTGGCTGCCCCAGCCATGGCTGACCACGAACGCGGTGCCGCGGGGGTTCGGCGCCTCGTGCAGCTCGGCGATGAGGGTGGCGCCGGGGACCGGGAGCTCGAGGCGGGGCACCCCGGCATCCTCGCGTGCCGCCGGGACACGCCAACTTCGGGCCGTGTAGGCACGTATAGCGGGGCGTGGATACGTTGCAACACGGCCCGAGGATGCGGTGGGGGCGGTGCCCACCGGGGCCGGTTACGCTCTGCGTGCGCGCCTGTCGGCACGTTGGGCCGCTAGCTCAATTGGCAGAGCAGCGGACTTTTAATCCGCGGGTTCGGGGTTCGATCCCCCGGCGGCCCACCCTACTGATGTATGGGCTCGGCTGATGCTTGACAGTTGAGCTTCGGCTGATGTGTGAAGCGCCGACTTGTATGGGATCCACGGGGTGCGGGTCAGGTTGATCTAGCGTCCCGCCGTGGTGTCGACCGGAACGGCTCGTGAAGCGCTTGCCGCCTTCGGGCTGGCTCTCCCAGGGTTTGTCGCCGGTCGGCACCGCGGGCTCGTGGTCTGACTCAACAGAGGACTGATCGTCCAACCGGAGCTTGAAGTCGGCGTGTCGTCCGCGGGTTACCACTGTCGTCATCGCGGAAGGGACGTGGTCGGGTTGGTCATCATCGGAGTCGATCCGCACAAGCGCACGCACACGGTTAGCGTCCTGGGACCGGGGTCGAGCGAGGTCCTGGCCTCGCTGCAGATCGATGCATCGCTGGCCGGCTACCGCCGGCGCTCTGGCCTCGGTCGGCTCCACCGGTGACTCCTGCGACAACGCCCTGGCCGAATCCACCATCGGTCAGATCAAGACCGAACTGAGCTATCCACGACGGCCCTGGCGCAGCCACGAAGCCCTCGAGTTCGCCCTGTTCGAGTTGGCCGCGCCCGGGGAATACCCTGGCCGATGCCGGGTCCCGCTACTGGTTGCGGCGCAGGCCCTGGGACGGCCACGCCGAATGGGCCAACCTTGGGTCATGACCACGCTCATCGTGCTCGCCCTGGGACTGGCCGCGTTGCTCGTGCTGTACGCGATGTTGGCTCTGCGCATCGTCAAGCAGTACCAGCGAGGGGTGCTGTTCCGGCTGGGCCGCGTGATCGGGGTGCGGGAACCTGGTCTGCGGGTGATCGTCCCGCTCATCGATGTCCTGCACCGGGCGTCCCTGCGCATCGTCACGATGCCGATCCAGTCCCAGGGGATCATCACGCGCGACAACGTCAGCGTGGACGTCTCTGCGGTGGCCTACTACCGCGTCGTGGATGCGGTGAAGTCGTTGGTGGCGATCGAGAACGTCCGCGCCGCGATCGACCAGATCGCCCAGACCACCCTGCGCAAGGTCGTGGGTCAGCACACCCTGGACGAGACCCTCGCCGCGACCGATCGGATCAACCTCGACATCCGCGAGATTCTCGACGTGACCACGGTCGAGTGGGGTGTCGAGGTGACACTGGTCGAGCTCAAGGACATCCAACTGCCCGAGAGCATGAAGCGCGCGATGGCCAAGCAGGCCGAGGCCGAACGGGAGAAACGCGCGAAGATCATCAACGCGGAGGGCGAGTCGCTGGCTGCCGCCACGCTGGGCGAGGCATCGGATCTGATGATGGCTCACCCGCTCGCGCTCCAGTTGCGGACACTGCAGAGCCTCGTCGAGATCGGCGCGGACAAGAATACGACCGTGGTCTTCCCGGCACCGTTGATGACCACGATCGGCGAACTCGGGGCCTTCCTCGCCCGGGAGGTTTCCTCTGCAGCGGGCCCGGCGCCCGCGGTGGTTGACGCCAGCCATCCAACGGACGGATAACCCGGCTCGAGCCGGTCGCGTACCGGACCTCGCCCGCCACGTCGAGGCCTACCGCGGGTCCACGATGCGACAAAACTCGCGAAGCCTGTTTGCCGGAGGGAACACCAGCTTCGAAATCCTGGACCTGCCACGAGTAGGCGAACGGGACTCGGGAAGCGAGTTTAAGTTCCCCAGATTGAGCGTGTTGACGAGCGCAGCGAGGAACACCCTCTGACCATCGGTCCCGGACCTGAAAGCATGACGGGGTGAACGCCGACCCCGACGCCGGCCGCGCGCCGGGCGACTTCATCCGCGACCTGATCCGCCGCGACCTCGCGAGCGGGAAGTACGGCAACCGGGTGCAGACGCGCTTCCCGCCGGAGCCCAATGGCTACCTGCACATCGGGCACGCCAAAAGCATCTGCCTGAACTTCGGCATTGCTGCGGACTTCGGCGGGGTCTGCAACCTGCGCTTCGACGACACCAACCCCGAGGCGGAGGACCACGAGTACGTCGAGGCGATCCTCGCCGACGTCGCCTGGCTCGGCTTCACGCCGGCCAACGTCTGCTACGCCTCGGACTACTTCGGCCAGATCTACGACTGGGCAGAAGTGCTGGTGGGCAAGGGTCTGGCCTATGTCGACGACCAGGACGGCGACACCATCCGGGCGCAGCGCGGCGGCTTCGGCAAGCCCGGAATCGAGTCGCCGTACCGCAACCGCGACGCCCGAGAGAACCTCGCCCTGCTCCGCGGCATGCGCGAGGGGGAGTTCGCCGACGGCTCGCGCGTGCTCCGCGCGAAGATCGACATGCAGGCGAGCGTCATGTCCCTGCGCGACCCGGTGCTCTACCGGATCCGCCGCGTCGCGCACGTGCGCACCGGGACCGACTGGATCATCTATCCCACCTACGACTGGGCGCACGGGCAGTCCGAC